>DASYQG010000082.1:0-2968 GCA_036005825.1 Chitinophagaceae bacterium
CGAAGGTACACCAAATCACCGGGGCAGCGAAGAAAATGAGGATGTTTATTATGCTCCCAACTGTTAAACCTTGATTTGACTTCTCTTGCGTCGCACTCTTGTACTATATCAATTCTATTCAGCTATTTGTAACCTGAAATCTATGGTTTACGTCTACTATTCATCGCTCCTTTGTTTCCGGGTATTTAATTTCTAGCTTTATAAAAAATCTGCCATGCGTTTTCTCAAATGGTTCGGAATTTTTTTATTGGTTTTAATTATCGTTTACTTTCTCGGTCCTCAACCATCTACTCCCAAATACAATAACGAATTACCAACAGTTCCATCCAATGCAATTCAGTTAGAAAAATATATTGCAGATAATGAAGCAAAGCATAAACTGAAATCCGATAACGAAGCAAGAATTATATGGTGTAATGATTCAACCAAAGAAAAAACGGAATATGCAGTTATTTATTTACACGGTTTTAGCGCCTCACAAGAAGAAGGCAATCCTGTTCATGTTGACTTCGCAAAAAAATTCGGATGCAATTTGTATTTAGCAAGATTAGCAGAACATGGTGTTGATACCACAGAACCACTTGCCAATTTTACAGCTGAAAAATTTTGGAGGTCCGCTATAGAAGCTTATGCTATCGGAAAACAGATAGGGAAGAAAGTTATACTTATGTCAACCTCAACCGGTGGCACTGTAGCATTAAAACTTTGTGGCGAATTCTCCGACATAGTGGCCAATATTATGCTATCTCCTAACATCGCTATTAATGATAAGAATGCATGGCTGGCAAATAATCACTGGGGCTTACAAATTGCGCATTTAATAGTTGGTGAGCATAAAGTTGCAGATGACACTACTAAACTATATGCACAATACTGGAACAATCGTTATTCGACAGGTTCATTAGTTCAGTTGGAGGAATTATTAGAGTCAACTATGAAAGAATCAACTTTTAAAAAAGTAACGCAGCCGTCTTTGTTGCTTTATTATTTTAAAGATGAAGATCACCAGGACCCGGTAGTAAAAGTTTCTGCTATGAAAAGAATGTTTGTCCAGCTTGGAACACCAGATAGTTTGAAGCGACAAGTGGCGCTTCCAAATACCGGCGATCATGTTCTTGGTTCACCAATAAAATCGAAGGATGTAGAAAGTGTAAAAAAAGAAATAGAAAAGTTTGCAATTGACATTTTGAAACTCAAAGAAACTGGTCAATGAAATTCAGACTCTCACATAGATTTTTTTTCTATCGAGTATATATCCCACCAGCCAGCAGAGCATCATAAAACAAATAGCATAAAGAAATGATCCGAAATACATACCAGCATTGCTAAATATATTTTCAAACAGCCAGCTGTCCACCGTTTTATTACCGATAAAAAAGAATCCCAACAGTTTAGCGCCAAGTTCTGATACTAAATAGACGAACAGCGGGTTTCGGCCAAACACTTCGAAAAAATAGTTGAACCGTCTTATTTGTAAGAAATCAATTGCATAGATCAGCGCTGATAGCAATACACAATCAATTCCCACAGTTAAGAATACAAAGCTTCCCGTCCACAATTTTTTATTGATAGGAAAGAAGTTATTCCAGCAAAGTGCAAGAAAGATCAGGGTAACGCCAACTAATAAAAGTTTAGTCAATCCTTCATAACTATTTCCTTTTTCCTGTATCCATTTACCGGCAGCATAACCAAATGTTACGTTCGCAATAGCCGGCAATGTGCTCAACAATCCTTCCGGATCAAATGCTACTCCTTCTCCATGATACAAATGATTATGCCCTAACAACCACAGATCTAATCTTGTTCCCGCATTTGTCAGCATATCATAAGGATCATCGCCTCCGCTAAACATTCTTAGAATAAGCCAGTAGATCAGAAGAAAACTTACCGATAATGTTAGTACTGTATTTAGTTTCAAATAGCGGACCATCAATGCTGCGACACAATATCCCAAAGCAATTCTTTGCAGCACTCCCATTATTCTTGTATGACCGATCGGGTTGGCGGATAAACCACCACTTTCATTCCAATGAACAAAAGGGAACCAGTACATCAGGTAACCCAATAGAAAAATGATAATAGTTCTTTTAAAAATTTTACCAAGCACGGCTGCATCGCTCATGTTCGCCCATTTCTTCATTACAAAACTCATGGCATTACCAACTGCAAACATGAAAGATGGGAAAACAAGATCAGTCGGTGTAAACCCATGCCAGCTGGCGTGATTCAATGGAGCATAAGAAGTTTCGCCATTACCTGGTGTGTTCACAATGATCATAAAACAAACCGTCATACCCCGAAAAACATCAAGGGCAGTGAACCGGGGAGTTGGTTGCATAAGCAGTCGTTTAGTTTCCGAATGTAAAAATTATATCACAGAAATGCAGTAAAATTTATTAATGGACTGCTTAAAAGAATTTTCGGATAAGCCAAATAATGAAAGTGCCGAGTAAGCTGAACATGATCATTGTAACGATAGGAAAATAAAATCTAAAGTTTTCCTTTTCGATTCTAATATCTCCAGGCAAACGTCCGATCCAGTTCAGTTTATCATGAAAAAAGTAAATGATGATACCAATTAAAATAACAATTGCACCAATACCAATGACCCACTTACCTGTTTCGCTGTTCATATTGCAAAGCTAAAAAGAAAGAGTATATCAGAAAGGATAACCGATACCGAGATTATAAATTATATTTTCCCTGCGCCATGGTTTATTGAAAAATTTTATTTGATCGATCACCCAGGGGTTTTGTCTCCATGGCTCACGCAATGGAAAAGCAATATCAAGACGAATAACAAATAATGTTATATCAAACCGAAAACCAAAACCGGCATCAAAAGCTAACTGGCTTAAAAACTTACTGGTAAATTCGCCACCGGGTTTATGAGTATATGTGCTGTCATTCATCAACCAGATATTCCCGGCATCCACAAATAATGCTCCGTACAAAGGCCCCGACAACC
>DASYQG010000083.1:0-2608 GCA_036005825.1 Chitinophagaceae bacterium
TATTTTATTCAGTTATCATGGTGTGCCGGGAAGGCATGTTAGGAAAAGTGATATTACAGGAAAACATTGTCTACAGTTAGAAAATTGTTGTAATGTAGATTCGCCAGCACACAAGTTTTGTTACCGTCATCAATGTTTTACGACAACAAAACTCATAATATCTCAATTGAACATACCGGCGGACAAGTATAGTATTTCTTTTCAATCAAGATTAGGTAAAGGATGGCTGGAACCATTTACAGATATACGTTTGGAACAAATGCCAAAAGAAGGTATCAAGAAGCTATTGATCCTTTGTCCAGCTTTTGTAAGTGACTGCCTGGAAACACTGGAAGAAATTGCTGAGAGAGGGAAAGAAACTTTTATCCATGCAGGAGGAGAAAGTTATACCATGATACCTTGTCTGAATGTTCATCCCCTGTGGGTAGGCGCGATTACAAAATGGATTAAAGAATATGCAGATGGGAATCAGCAAATGATATTAGCTTAGCAGCACTATGTATCTATATTTAAAAGCACTTCATATAATTTTTATTGTTACCTGGTTTGCAGGCCTGTTTTACTTTCCCAGACTTTTTATTTACAATTCAGAAGCCAATGATAAACCAATGGCAATTAAAGAAGCATTACATCTGCAATTTGGAATAATGATGAAGAGATTGTGGTATGGCATTACCTGGCCATCTGCTGTTCTTACTCTTATTTTTGGCTTGTGGGTTTTAATTAAAGGTCCATGGCTCGATTTTCTCTTTGAGCCAACCGGCAGGTGGTTGCTCATCAAACTGATCTTTGTTTTCTTTCTTTATCTATATCATTTTTCTTTGCATATCATTTTTAAGCAACAGATAAAAGGTGTATTTAAATATTCTTCTCAGCAGCTTCGTATATGGAATGAAGTGGCTACCATATTTCTTATTTGCATTGTAATGCTGGTGGTAGTAAGAGAAAATATCAGCGTAATATGGGGACTCGTTGGTTTGGTTTTATTTATAGTACTACTGATGAGTGCTATCAGGATCTATAAGATGCTGCGCAAATAAGGATTGTTCTTTTCGCCCCTGCAACTCGCTATTCACAATCAGATTGCTTTACTAAACAACGGCCTGGTGTTTACTTTTTTATTCCTGATCAGGTGAAGATCAAATGCGCTGCAGATATTCCGTATAAAATGACTACCTAAGGGAGTTGCTGTTAAACCAGTCTCATTCCACTCTATCAATTTATCTTCTTCCAGTTTTTTCAATTCAGGGAAACTGTATTGCTTTAAAATTTCTAAATGTTCCGGATTAAATCCTGTTCTACCTCCGCAGCTAATATTAAGAATGTACTTTCTGAAAGCAATATCTTCTTCGTTTAAAAAGTAACCTCTGAATACCGGTAATTCATTTTTGCTGATAGATGCATAATAATCATGCAATGTTTTTTTGTTTTGCGCAAATGCATTTCCGATATCGCTGATGCTGGAAACACCTAACCCGAGCAGGATAGAAGTATGTTGCGTAGTATAACCCATAAAGTTTCGGTGTAGAGTGCCTTCTGCCCAGGCGTCATACAAAGTATCGGTTGGCAATGCAAAATGATCCATGCCAATATCTGTATAACCAGCATTAGTTAATATCTCTTTTCCTTTCAGGTAGAGTTGTAATTTTTCTTCAGGCGATGGCAAATCATTCTCATCAAACAAACGCTGGCCACGACTTGCCCATGGCACATGAGCATAACTATAAAAAGCAATACGATCAGGTTTTATTTCAAGCACCTGTTCAAATGTTCGGGTGATGCTTTGTAAAGTTTGTTTCGGTAAACCATAGATCAAATCAAAATTCACCGACTCAAATCCGATCTCTCTTGCATTGTTAGTTGCATTCTTCACATTTTCCAGTGGTTGAATCCTATTAATGATGCGTTGTACTTCGGGGTCATTATCCTGTACACCATAACTGATACGTCGGAAACCAAGATCATAGAGCGCCTGCAAATGCTCATGGGTTGTATTGTTGGGGTGTCCTTCAATGCTGAACTCATGTTGAGGATGAACTATGGAGCAATGTTTTATAAAATTGATCAGCCTTTCCAGGTTCGCAGGTGAAAAGAAGGTTGGGGTACCACCGCCAAGATGTATTTCGCTGATCACCGGTTTTTCTTTTAGCAGATCCAGGTACAACGAAAACTCTTTTTCGATCATGATGAGGTACTCTTCTTCAACGCTATGGTTGGTGGTGATCTTTTTATTGCAACCACAATAGGTGCAAAGTGACTCGCAAAAGGGAAGGTGAATATAAAGACTAATGCCTTGTTTTTGATTGTGGATAGCAAACTGTTGTTTCAGTAGTTTTTTCCAATTTGTGATATCAATTTCATCTTTCCAGAAAGGCACAGTAGGATAGCTTGTGTATCTGGGAACAGGAAGATTATACTTGATGACCAGGTCATCGAACTCAGTTTTCGTTTGCATTCCACAAAACTCGAAAGTCAAAAAAGCAATAAGGCTGACAAGCATTGGAAGGCAGGCTGATTTTTATCAGGAACAGTCAATTGGGTATCATATTTAGTTGCTAAAAATCAAAAAATAGCCTTATGAAACCATACCTTTGCAGACATTTTTCAG
>DASYQG010000084.1:0-14714 GCA_036005825.1 Chitinophagaceae bacterium
AAGGCCATTGGAACTGATCACGGCCTTTGTATAGACGCTATCGTAGAAACAAAAAGGAAAGGGGAGATTGAAAACACTACTATACTTGTCATCATTATATAAGTTAAGGTCTTCGACACCATTAGCCGTTATATAAGGATAGGGATCATAAGGAATGTTTACAACTGTGTAAGTGGAAGATGACCTAATGTCGGGGATTTGAAAAGTAAGGTCTCTGCATACCTGGGTGCATGAAGAGGAAATTGTAGTATTATTAAGACCAGTAAGTACGCAGTTTTGCGCAAAAAGGTTATCGGATAAAAAAAGAAAACAGCCTATAATTGCCAAAGCCTGCCACAATTTCAATCCCATATCAGTTTAAAAATGTTTCCAGGTTAAAAACGTAAGATTAATGGCAAAGGAAGCGTTGGGGTACTCAGAAAAAATAATTGTAAGAGTTTAAAGTAAATAAGTCGTATTTCGGACAGCTTTCAATTAGTCATCTAATAAGGATTGTTATTAGAGTGACCTTGCTTTGGTTAATAAGCATAGTTGATCGTTGATCCTGAATCCTCCTAAATTATCTATTTGCCCCTTTATCACAATTAATGATCACAGTGGCATAGAAACATTTTTATTTGAAAAATGAAATCTTTTACGAAGACATATTTACTGTTATTTGTCGCTATGAGTACGAATACTTCTTTTGCCACTAACTGCTTTTCCAATCAACAGGATACTACAATTATTATCCCGAATGGAAAATGGATAAAAGGGGAAAGATTACAACCTTATCACTAATCGCTGGTTAGTTACAGCATAACAAATGGCCAGGAAGTTAAAACAGGGAGTGTTGATGATACATCCAGTTCATTAAAATAAATGATAAGAAATATGGACTGCGTGTAGCCAAAATTATTCTTCCCGGAAGGGAGATACTGGATAGTGGTTTGGTGGATACATCAACTTTTAAACCGATCTACCATCACTCTCATCAAACAACCAAAACCATCTTGTTGCAGTTTGAAGATACACGGGCATATGGAATAATTGAAACGGCCCAGCAAACAGATACTATACGTATGAATTTCCTATACCCCATATTTGACTCATATTACGAAACACCTATTGCCAGGCCATTGAATTAAAAGAAGGTTTTCTTTTTAAGTATCCTGATTTTATTTATGAAGAAGGAGGCTTAGTCTGGCAATCAGGGAAAATAGAAGAAACAAACTCTTCTCCTTTTGGGAAAAATATTTGGATGATCTCCTATGTAGATTCAAAAAGCGGCCGAAAGACAAGCTACTGGATAGACAATAAAAGAAATCTAAAACAAGTGCAATACCAATTTGGTGACAGAATTTCCATCCAAAACCAGGATAAGTTGAGGAACTTAAAACCAACAATTTCAAATATCAACTAATCTTCCAAGATATATCGTTTCGATATTTTGTAGCCCCGGCAGGCCAAAGTTCGAACTTTTTGGTTGAAGATTTATTATTAATAATTGGCTTTGAAAGTTTTTTAAGCTTACCCGGAGTTATAAACGCGGATAGCATTGAGATCAAAAAGATTTCTGTTAGAATTTATAATAAATTAGATGATTAAAAATTATATTGAAAGTCTGCTATCTCCGATTATGAATGAACGGTTAATTCAACAACTACAAAAAATCGATAATTTTTCTGATGAAGAAATCGATATGCTTCAAAGTAAACTGATAGATAAATTTATCCGGAAGGGAGATCATTTCCTCCAGTTAGGACAGGTAAGCCGACATGTTGCTTTTATTGATACGGGTCTCATGATGCATTATAGTCTGCATGATGGTGTTGAAATACCCTGTAATTTTTCATTGGAAGGTGACTGGATGGGTAGTCTCAAAAGTTTCACGACTGGTTCACCAACGGATGTTGCCATCAAGGCATTGGAAGATACCAGGATCCGGGAGATATCCGGTGATCATTTGCAACAATTATTTCTTTTATCTCCCCGCTGGCTCCTGTTTAAAAATCACCTGGTTCAGCTCGTGTTTTTTAATATTACGCAGCATAATGCAGATCTCGCCATGCTCGACGCAAAGGCTCGCTATTACAAATTCATGCGGGAAAAACCAGAATTGATTAACCGGATTCCACAATATTATATCGCCGCCTACCTGGGTATCAAACCTCAATCCCTCAGTCGCATCAGAAAAGAGAGATAAATCCGGTTCTTAACAAATGTGAACGGATTTGGCATCCTGATATTTCAGTTTTGTGTTTCAATAATCAAAAAAATAAATTATGAAACACAAAAAGTCATTTGCTCTTCTTGAGAAAATTAATATCAATAACTCTTCTCAATGGGTGCTTGTTCGGGGTAAAAATATTGATGCTCCTTTATTAATCCATGTTCAACAAGGGCCTGGTCTGCCTATAATTTCTGAAGCAAACGAAATGGAAAAACATTTGCACCTGGAGAATAATTTCCTCGTTGCTTATTGGGATCAACGCGGTTGCGGTAAATCCTTCAGCAAAGACATTCTTCCCGAAACCATGAATCTCGGACAAATGGCAGATGATATCATCACCTGCACGAAATATCTGCTGAAAAAATATAATAAGAACAAAGCGATCATTGCAGGTTATTCTATCGGTGCTACTACCAGCCTGATGGCAGCAGCAAAAGACAGCAGCATCTTCACGGCAATATTCGCGGCCGGAACAGACATAGACATGCCGTACGCCAATCATTATGCCTTGGATTTTGCAATGAATAAGGCGGTTGCAGGAAATAATAAAAAGCTGATAAAAAAAATCAACGATTTGAAACAGCAACCAATTGTTGAAACAAAAAAGTTTCAGCAAAGAGCTAGGATATTAACCAATCTTGGTGGAATTAAGGCAGACAGTAACTATAACAGTTTAGTTTTAAGTTCAGTTAAAAATATCCTGTTCTCCCGATACTATGGAATCGGAGGTTTGGTAAAAACGATGAAAGGGATGGCGTTTTGTCAAAATGCATTGATTCCGGAATTGAACAGTTTTAATCTTTTTCAAAAAGTGAAAAAAGTTTCTGTTCCGGTTCATTTTATCCAGGGAAGTTTAGATGCTATTGCGCCACCGGCGAAGGGCAAGGCATATTATGAGCAGTTGGAGACAGCAGATAAAAGTTTCACAGTATTTGAAAAGTCGGCCCATATGCCGCAATATGAAGAATCAGAAAAATTTTCAAACCTGATTACATCATTTTTAAACCATGTAAAATGAGAAATATTTTAACAAGTAATGAAATACAAACTTCCGTTTTCTTTTGTAACTCTAAGGAAGTTAAAGTACATGCTGTTCAGACCGGTTTAATCTCTGTGAAAGAAAACTTTTTGAATCAAAAGGGACAGGGGTTCATAAGTAAATTAAATATTGTATTTGGCAATACTTATGCTGACTTTATGCCAATTTGGGTATGGGTTATTGAACATCCCGAAGGAATTATAGTAGTAGATACAGGTGATGTTAAAGAATCCTGTTACAAGGATTTCTATAAAAATGAAACGCCTGGTGCAAAGTTTAGATTAAAAGTTATGTCCAATAAGCGGAACATCAATAAACAGGATGAATTAGATGCACAATTAATCAGGCTTGGAATCAGGCCCGAACAGGTTTCCAAAGTTGTATTAACACATTTACACGGTGACCATACCGACGGGCTAAAATTTTTTCCTGAAAATGAAATTATTGTTAACGAAGCTGAATACCGAAAACCTTATGGCAATTTGGCAACCACTTATCCCAAATGGTTTAGTCCGACATTGGTAAGTTTTTTGAAAGACAGGATCGATTTTTTTGATAGTGCATATCCTGTTACAAAATCAGAAGAAGTATTATTAATACCTACACCGGGCCACACCTATCATCATGCGTCGGTATTATTAAAAACTGATAACGGGCATATTTTATTTGCTGGTGATACATCTTATAAGCATCAGCAATTGCTGGATAATAAGTTTGCCGGGGCCAATACAGATTTTGTTCAAACGCAAAAAACTTACAATACTATTTTGAGGTATGCAGAAAAATATCCGGTCATTTATTTGCCATCGCACGATGAAAATTCAGCAAACAGGTTAGTTACCAGGGAATATTTAATTAAATAACGGAGTGTTGTGATCGTAAGAGTAAATGTAATAAGTCAGTGGACTGACAAATAACTGAATGCCCTCTGGATGCTGAATATCATCAGGGCTACTCATTTAAATTCAAAAGAAAAACCAGTGAACCCAAATTTAAAAGCCATTGTTTTAAAAACACCCAGACTCAAAGAAACATTGTCATTCTTCATTGAACAGCTCGGTTTTATTATAAAAGAATCTTCCCCTACTCATTTTGTCATTCATTCTAAAGGAATCCGAATTTTATTCGTTGAATCGAATAACGACCTGGAAATAGAATTATATCTCACGCAAAAATCAGCCAAAGAATTTTTCGTTCAGGAAGACCCTAATCATATCAAAATAATCGTTTCCTAAAAACTATTCTCTTGAGTTCGATGCTTTTTAAAACATATGCCTAATCCATTTCGAGAATTTGTAGTCCCAAAAGGCCGAAGTTCGAACTTTTTAGTTAATGATCTAATTTCCATAAAGAGCTTTGATTAAGCTGAAGTGTATTTCCAGGAAATGAAAATGGCCAGTTTATAAAAACTGGCCAAATTTTTCACTGGGTAGAACCGGCGGCATTAAGTCAAAATTTTTTTAATGGAAATGAGCAGATAGAACGATTTATAGAGAAAATACGATATTAATACAAAAAAGCTAAAGCTGCCTTGTCAAAATCAGTAAATGGACGATTTTGGCCGGAACCTATACAGGACAGCATCCATGAACCGGAATCAATATCCGGAGCGGCTGGTGTGCCGGGAATCAAGATAGCGCCAACGGTGGAAGCGCCTTCATTTACCGGTGAACCACCACAGCTTAGCGAACGGTTGAAAAAATCAGAATGGCGGAAGCCAATGCAATGGCCGGCTTCATGCGTCATAATAGTTCCCAGAAAGTTAATGAATGCCGTGGATGTACCACTGCCAATAGATTGTGCATTTACCTTAATTGTGCCAAATGGAGTTCCGTTACTGCTGGGAAATCCAGCTGAAGCCAGGAAATTTCCATGACCATCAACATAATTAATATCGCCCTTTCCAGGAGCGGCAATTCCAAATGAAATAGTAAGTCCCAGGGCATTATACCTGTCCCTGACTACTGCCAAGGCTTGATTATATCCGGGTTTGTTAGCAAGTTTTTGACTAAGACTTAAAAAGATCGTTCTTGGTAATCCTGTTACAAGGTTGGTCGTATGATACTGCTCTTCAGTTCCGGCTCTTAATGTCTGGTTGGCCGGGCTGCTGTTCAAATATTCAGAGGTAAGAATGATATCGCCTTCAACAAGGTAACCTTCATCTACTTTTTGAATGTTGTCAATACCAAATCCGGCAGCGTAGACTTGGTCTTTAACCGCTTGTGAGATTTCTCCTTCAGCAGTTTTTGCTTCTTTTTTACAAGCGGCTAACGTCACAATTCCACCCAGGAATAGTACCACTAGAGGTTTAATGCGTTTCATGATTTCTCGTTTTCGTTTAAAATTTAGATTAGATGATATTTCATTAATAAAACCGGCTACGAACCAGGTGGGGTCTGTAGAGATAAATTATTTAAAATATTTTTTCACACAGTTATATCGAAAAAAAAATTCCAATGGATGCGTTCATTTTTAGCAATCGCAGATTTTTTTTTCAAAGAACATAGCCTGCGATTTAGATCTAATAAGGCGCTTGATATCCTTCGAATATTGTCTATTTACCTTCTGTCACAATTAATAATAACATTCACAGGGAAATAATTTCATTTGAAAAATGAAAGCTTTTACTAAGATCAGTTTATTCTTATTCGCTATTATACATGTGAATGCTTCTTTTGCAATCAACTACTTTCCCGATCAGGAAGATACTACGATCATTATTCCGGATGGGAAATGGATAAAGGGGGGAAGATTGCAACCTTATCATCAGTCGCTAATCAGTTACAACATAATAAATGGCCGGGAAGTTAAAACTGGCAGTGTTGATGATACGTATCAATTCATTAAGATAAACAAAAAGAAATATGGTTTGCGGGTAGCAAAAATCATTCTTCCCGGAAGGGAAATATTGGATAGTGGTTTGGTAGATATTTCAACCTTTAAACCGATATATCATCACTCTCATCAGACAACTAAAACCGTGTTATTTCAGTTTGAAGATGCACGGGCATATGGAATAATTGAAACGGCGCAGCAAACAGATACCGTACGGATGAATTTCCAGTATACCATATTTGACTCATATTACGAGACACTTATTGCGAGGACCGTTGAATTAAAAGATGGTTTTCTTTTTAAGTACCCTGATTTTATATATGAGAAGGAGGCTTGGTCTGGCAATCCGGGAAGATAGAAAAAACAAACTCTTCTCCTTTTGGGAAAAATATTTGGATAATCTCCTATGTAGATTCAAAAAGCGGTCGAAAGACGAGTTACTGGATAGACAATAAAAGAATATGCTCGGTATCATTCTCATCTACAAAATAAGACTTGAGGAGACCTTTAATAATAAAAGTTTCATAATGGCAAACGTCACCTGCCTGGAGAATATGTTGTCTTTTTCTGACACGCTTGAATTTCAGGAATGAAATAAGATATTCCTTTTCATCTTCATTTAAATTAATTACGGCTTCAAAATGACTCAACATTATTTCGATATGTTCATCAAGATCCGTTACACTAGATTTGTTCATAGTTCACAATTGTTGGTATAAATTTTATTAACAAGTCAAAGACTGAGTTCTTTATTCGCTGAAATCCTTTTTCCAATAGGTGCGATTCTCACGGCCTTTCATGTCGCATCACACAACGGAATTTATCGATGATTAAAGAATTTCTTATGTTATCATAAAAATAACCCGGTGTGGAAACACCAGGTTAATCCAAATCGCTTTCACGATAAAACCATTATCCTAACCTTATTTAAGAATATTTCACCCAATGATTTTTATTTTTTTATAAACCCAAACAAGCAGTGTTGTTCTTTGCCGGGGCATGCTGCGAAATATACAGAAACTCTTTCCTTAATATTTTTTCATACCATTTTTAAATGAATAATAAATTAGTACTCACAAAATTGAGAGTGTTGTCTTTTCCTGAAGACAGTGTTATTCCCTATTTATACTTGAGTACCTCCCTATTTTATCTAGCGGGTTTTGTTGCTCAATTTACTTCTGCTTCTTATACGAGATGCTCCGGGAGACCAGCGAAATAAAACTCCTGTTCGCTTTCCTTTCGGCTGATCGATGATGCCTGAAAAATTAATTTTTGCAGGGAAAATTATCGAACATTTCTATCAGAAAGATCTTGAGCTAATACTCAATGAAGTCGATCGTTTTGGGGAAAATAAAAAGAACAAAGCCAAAACGTTTGACTTTGTTCACCGAAGTAGTCCCGGCAGGAGGGAGTTCGAATTTTTTGAAGAGTGACCTTGCTTTAGTTAATATGTATAGTTGATCGTTGATCCTGAATCCTCCTAAATTATCTATTTGCCCCTTTCGCTATTATTGATGAATCTCTGAATTACAGCAATAGATGAAGCAGTTACTGTGAACCTTGCCGGTTCATTAATGATAACAGGGGTAGAGCCCGAATAATTTCTTGCCGCTGCATTTTCTTTTATTGGAAGGAGACTTATGTGCAACATCGTTCAGGGCAGCTATCATGTGGTGCCTGTGATTTTTTCTGAATGTTCAATGGCAGTACAAGCCATTATGTTGTGCACCCAGCCCTTGAACGAACTGATCACATCTTCGCAAGCTGGTGCATAACTATTGATTTCCTTGAACACTTTTAGAAAACCGTCATTCAGAATTTCCACTGCATCTTCATAGTTATGGGCGTGCAATTGACAAATAGACATTGCGTAACCAAAGAAAGAGCAATAAATTATCTTCTGACTTTTTCTTTTGTTCAGGACGCACGCCCTGGTGTGGTAATTCAGTTCTTCTGCCGATAACATCTTTGAATATGTTTCGTTAATAAATAATTTCATACAAAAAGTTTTCAAGAGAGGTCATTGTAACTACTCAGCATTGAATCTTCCCGAATGAGAGCTTCGTCTTCTGCAATGTGAATACGATAGATTTTATTATCGGTAATAAAAGTTTGTATCCGGTAGTAAGGTTAATAATAGAGCAAAAAGTTTTATCAATTGCTTGTAACTCCCCGGGAAAAAGATTTCCCGCATCTGGCAGGATCCTTTCAACAACAAATCTTTTCATGCTAATATTTCTTTTACGATCAGCGAGAATATAAAATTTGGAATAATTCCGCTGTTTGATCACGGAGGAGTTCCCTATTTAGTTTGAAAAATTCCCTATACAATAATTTCGAGTCGAAGGGCTTCTTTGACAGCTTTAACACGTGAGTTCACATCGAGTTTAAAGAGTATGGCTGAAATATGGTGATCAACCGTTTTAGCCGATATAAACAATTTAGTTGCAATTTCCTTGTTATGTAAACCATCTTTTAGTAGTTGTAAAACATCTAGTTCGCGGCGGGTTAAAAGGGCGGAGTTTGATTGGGTGGTCTTGATAACACCTCTTGGGATTCTTTTAATACCGGACGCTCTCATTTCGAGTTTCATTTTTTGGTAAACAGCATCAGCGGCAAGGCTCTGAATGATTAAAATGGCTTTTCTTTTGTTATCATCAGTCCCTTCAAATAGGGTGAGAGCCTGTTGATAGTAACAGCCTGCTTTCCCCCAGGCCGCCGCAGCTTTCGCGGCCATCTTTGCACTAGTTATATTATACCCGTCTAGCATTACTTGAGGCCGCCATTGTTGCTTCCTTGTCTTTAGCAACCAAAAAGCTAATTCGCTGTTTTCATAAGCATTTCCTACTTGTTCGGCACGGGATAGGATGTCGGCAAGTTCTGGTTTCTCGATTAAGCTCATTCCTGTTATCCATTCATATTCTAATAAGGCCACTACCACAGGAATAACTCTTTGCATCTCCATGGCCTCAAACGCTTTTGTTTTGGCCTCATGCAGCAGTGGAAATGCCTCGATATCTCCACATCTCATTTTTATGCTTGCTGCAATGGCCAGGGCTTGAATTTTAACCAAGGGTATCTGGTCTTCATTTTTTAGAAGTGAATCTGCAATTCGACAGGCTTCATCCCACCGACCAGTCTCGAGAAATAGCCTGGCCTTGCTTGATAACATATAAGTTGTCCATGAGTCCAGGTCCCTTTCTTCACAATATTGAATACCCGTTTCCAACGTATTTTTTGCTAATTCAAATTCTTTAATGATTAATTCATTGTGTCCAAGGTTGGCATATGCACGGGCTGCATTCTCATGATGGGAGTTTTTTAAGGCTATAGTAAGGCTTTGTTGTAGGAGCTCAATGCCTTTTTGTGTGGATGAATGAATTCTTATTTGCATAAAGCCAACATTGTTCAAGGCGTAAGAAAGAATTTCTTCATCAGCTAATTCTTTTGCCATTGCAATTGCTTTCTCTCCCCAAAAAATACATTCTTCCGGCTGATCCGCCCGTATTTTCAACTGCGACATATTACTGTAAGCCATCGCTTTTGCACGTGAGAAAGGCTGACTGTCCAACACTTCAATTGCCTGGCTGGCAAAACTTTCAGCCTGCTTCAGCTTTCCTTCAAAAAACCAAAGCTGCGATAAAAATCGCATGCAATTACCGATCATCTCTGTATCATTTTTTTTCTTCCAAAGATTGAGTGACTTTCCTGTGTAAGTGATAGCCTCCTTAATCTGGTTAGTGAGATAACACTCATAGGCATATGCCTCATAAAATTGAAGTAAGATATCCGCATCGCTTCCCTGGTAATATTCGATAGCTGATAAATATAATCTCGATGCTTCTATATGGGCGCCAACAGATGCTGCCTGTTTAGCGGCCAAAGGAGCATAATGAACTACCGCATCATATTCATTTGCATTTTTTGCGTGGTGAATAATTCGTTCGATCTCTCCTTTTTGTTCAAAACTTTCCCTGAATAAATCCAGTATTCTTTTATTTATAGCAATTCTTTTAAATGGTGATAAAGTTGCCTCAACTGTTCTTCTGAATAATTCGTGCTTAAACGATATGAGCCCATCTTTTATGAAAAGAATTTTTGACTGAACAGAATTTTCGATAGCAGGTACATACAATGGTTCATATTTTTCAAGGTATTTTATTTCAAAACCATCAGGAATGACGGATAGAAAATCCCAAACCCGCTTCGTTGTTTCTCCAGAATAGTTGTAAGTAGACAAGATTGCATCCTTAATGCTATCAGGCACACCGATATGATAACTCGCCAGTATTTCATTTACATAAAAGGGATTTCCACCTGCCATGCGGTAAACATATTCTCCGTCATAGCCTTTTTCTGATGCCAATTTTTTTACTGCCTCTTTGGATAAAGGCGTAAGTTCCAATCGAGTAAAAGAGTCTACAGGCATTTGGCCCAAAACATTTCTCAAGGGATGATGCAAATGAATTTCATCGTCGCGGTATGTAAGGATAAAAAGGCATTGCAACTGGGTAATTCGTCGTGCGAAAAATTTTATAAAATCCAGTGTGGCTTCATCTGCCCAATGTATATCCTCAAACACAATAAGGCTTGTTGCTTTTTGATTAGCTAATTCGTAAAAGAACCGGCTAAACAATCCGGCCCGGTCAGCCATGCTCTCGCTATTATGCCAAAAATCGTTTCGCAGCTGACCGGCAATATCATACAAAGGCGCCAACGGCCGTGGTGTAAATAACGCATCACAGCTTCCCCTGTATATGTTACAACTGTATTTTATTTCTTTGCAAAAAACATTGACTAATGAGGTTTTACCCATTCCGGTCATACCACTTAGAAAAATGCAATGGCCTTCACCTTCCACCACAGTTTGAAACTTGTTTTGCAACGTGGCTAAAAATTCTGCTCGTTCAATCAACTCCATATATCCGCATTTATAAAATGGAGAGGTCGTGTTTCAAAATTGGGAGAACAATTTACATGGGGTGATAGGACAAAATCATGTCTTGCTGAATAATTTATCTTCCAAAAATATACACAATTATTCTTTATTTGTCACAAATATTAAAGAAGTATATTATAGGTCTTATGAATATTGCCAGGATGTGTTTCGCAACAAGTCGCAATCTGTCCCATAAATTGATGAACCATATTATGTATAAACCCCTACCCATAAATTACCGCTGCAAATGAAAAAAAGCTGTAAATCTCTACACAACCTCACAGAATTCAGCAAAAACCTATTACATCAGTAGACCTAACAGGCCGAAGTTCGAACTTTTTGGTGGAAGATTTAGTTTCTATAAAATCAGTTTCTTTCCAGGCTTTAATTTCCATGTGGATTTAAGTCAGGCCAGCGTTTTCCATCACGGAGATAATAATTGAACCAATTTATCAGTTGCGAATAATAATCGGCCCGATGTTCAATTAGCGAATGCTGGCCTCCTTCATAAAGAATAAAACGAAAGGGTTGTTTGATCTGATAAAATTTATTTACTAAAGCAAGCACTTGATTGGCAGACACTCTCCAATCTGCAGTACCGTGCAGAATTAGGATAGGAGTGGTCCTACAGATTTTATCTGCAAAATATGTTGCGGACCGTTCTCTTAGTTTTTCTGTTTTTTGTGTGGAATAATGCGGTATGATTTGAGCCCAACCACTATCCATATCCGGTCTCGAATCAAGTGTCATTTTGAGATCAGCTAAACCACTCCCTACAACAGCGGCTTTGATCCTGGATGTCCGAGTCAATGCAATATAAGTTTCCATTCCACCCCTGCTCCAGCCAAACATACCGAGTCGCGATGTATCTGCCTGTGGCAAGTTCGAAAGTAGTGGTATGAGGTTAAGCACATCATTCACATCACTGCCACCAAATTCCTCTCGCCCTTCGCTTCCACTATTGCCTCGATATTGGCTTCCTACAACTACATAACCGTTAGCTGCAAGTTTTCCAACCAGTCTAAAAAAAATTTCATCGGTAATAGCGCTGAATTCCAGGCTGCCCCCACGGTTAAAAATGACACAGGGATATTTGCGATCAGACTTAGGTATTGCCAAATATCCTCTCACTTTTAATCCGTCAGATAAGTAGGTAAGATGATAAAAATTGACAGTGTTTGCTATTTGACGGGCAGAGGAGTCAATGGTAGCGAGGCGAGCTACGATTGAATCAGCCACTAAAAATAAATTCTGCTCGACAATTTTTCCGTTTTGCGCTTTTGATACGAAGCAAATTACGCTCAGTGAAAAAACAATCCCACAAAATCTAAATTTCATAACTAAGTAATTGTGATCTTAAGGTAAGACTTCTTCCAACAAAAAACATCGAGATTGTGTAGTCCCGACAGGACAAATATCGAACAAAGTTCTTCTGTTTTTCAAAATGTTGTATGAAAATCTCAACTGTCATGAGCTTCCTTTTCTCTATTCAAGCGTTTGGTACGTGTAACGATGGACCATAAAGTGCCTTATCAGTAATTATTCCTGATCCGTATCGCAACAATATCTGACATGCCGTCGAAATAATTAAGCTTAATAATTCTTCCGAATTTATCGAGAATGAATTTGTATTTGATCTCGGTTTGGAAATCGAAAAAGGTATGATTACCGACATAAGACAGCTCTTTCTTATCGAGGTTGTCTTCATCTGTTAATACTAGTTTATTTTTTTCGATCAGTAATTTCTGACGGATGCCACCTGGCTGCTGGAAAATGCCAGCGTAAACTTTAAGATGGGTACTGTCGATCAAAAGGACAGAAGGTGGGGCTGGTACAATAGAAGCGATCCTTTTCGCAAAACGAGATGGCCCTGACTGAGTGAAGATCCCAGTTGTCGTAAGCCCTGTTGTATTCCCGGATGCGTCTTTCCGGAAAATGAAGCGGCTAAAGGGATCAGACACGAGATACCAGGTGCTGTCATCAAAGGGAATCAATTCGTTTTTGTTTATTCCTTCTCTTTTTACATAAAGTTTATCGTTTTCGGCAACTATTTTCCAGTAAACGGTTTCTGTGTTGGTATAATTTTTTTGCAAGCGGGTGCCGACAGCAGTTGTTTCATATACTCCTGTCAACCTTAACATTTCGCTTGAATCGGTTTTTTTTATAGACTTCATTATGTTGAATCCGATGATAAGAGAAGCAACCTTATTTGCAATTAGTGGCGGGGTTCGGGAATTTTTTCGTTGATTGGAAAGTATGACGAAGTAGATATTCTGTTCCGGCATTTGCCACTCATCTGAAAGATAGTTTGGCATAACCCCTCCGTGTTCCACGAATAACTGGCCATTGACCCGATTAATGGTTCTTCCGTATCCATAATGAACATCAAGGCCATTGGGAAGTATATAGCTCGTCCACGCTTTTTTCAATGAAGCGGGAGAAATTAACTTCCCAGACTGAAGGGCCATATGCCATTGGTAAAGATCGTCCACCGTTGACAGGATAGATCCCACACCAATGGCAGAGTATTGAACATAAGAACCTTCTTCATAACGTTCATATATTTTTCTTGCTGCATTAAATACATATCCCGTTGTTTTCAGAGGAATTACTCCTTTTTTTCCAAAATAGGTTTGTGTCATTCCCAATTTGTCAAAAATCTGCTGCTGTACAAATTCCTTAAAAACCTGTCCGCTTACTTTTTCTACTATTAAAGAAAGCAATCCGTATCCGGCAAGACTATAGCTCCAGTTTGTTCCCGGATCAAAAAGAAGAGGTTGTTCTTCGGAAAACTGCAACCCCGCATAACGGCTCTCTTCAAGTTTATCTTTTACACTGTATGCTACGTATTCGCGAAATCCAGGTATCCCGCAAGTATGGGTGAGTAAATTTTCAATCGTTATTGTTTTACCATATGTGTTGTATGTTGGAAGGTATTTGCGTATATCATCTTTTACATTCAATTTTCCTCGTTCCTGTAAAATAAGGACGGCAACAGCTGTAAAATATTGTGACAGTGTGCCAATACCAAAAACATGGTTGGGATTAACAGGAACTTGTAATTCCATGTTGGCCATACCATAGCCTTTACGTAGTAATATTTTTCCTTCCTGTGCCAATAATACAACAGCACCCGGTTCATCGGCATTATAAGCAGCATTGATCAAGGAATCGATGGTGCGAACCTGTTCATCAGTAATTTTAATAGTTTGTCGTGTTGCCGGCGTCTGGCTGTAGCTGCAGTTAGCCCACATTAATAAAATCAAAACGATACTTTTCATTTCCTGTATGTTTTTGAAATGTGTAACAAGATCTTAAAACCAGTTGGATTAGTTCTTTCCAGCCGTGTGGCACGAATCAGAACCAGGGAGATGAAACAAGGTTAGTACGTAGTAAAGCTAAGAAAATGAAGCTAGATAACGGAGATATAAAAGTTCGATGTATTCCTTGAAAAGTCATTGAAGATTTCCAGGCGATTTTAATTTGTAGTCCCGACAGGACTTACCCCGATTATTCAGGACTGTACATAAATCGTTCACCCTTGACCAAAGTTAGCGAGTCCAACGATTTTTTGTACATCTAAAATTAAAAGGTGTACGCAAATGAACAGAGGATAGGTCGACTAAACGGTCTACGATGAATTAGCTCAATATAATTTTGTAATTAAAATATTTTAAGATGAGCGAAAT
>DASYQG010000085.1:0-3129 GCA_036005825.1 Chitinophagaceae bacterium
CTTGGACACTCACATTTAAGTGAGGGTATCCAGGACAATGGAAAGAAAGGATGGAAAGCAGTGCCATCAACAGGAATTGATTATGATTATTGGTTAGGTAATCATTGGGCCTTAGGAGTACAGACGGATGTGGTGATCGAAACCTTTGAAGTAGAAGATCATGATCATACGGTGATTGAAAGAAGCAAGCCTTTGTCAACTGTAGCAGTTGCAATTTTTAAACCTAAGGAACATGTTAGCTTTATTGCAGGCATGGGCGGCGAATTTGCAAAAGAAGGAAGCTTTGCATTGACAAGGTTGGGGATTGAAACAGGTTGGGAAATGAAAAACAACTGGGAGTTTGGAATCAGTTTACTTTATGATATAAAATGGAGTGCATATGATACATGGGTGTTTGGTTTTGGTATTAGTAAACTATTAAGAAAACACCACGGATAATTTTGAGTGCAGCATGTTTTGATCGGAACTTTATACCGGGATTTATTCTGGTTACCTTTGAAGAAATAAATTTATGGCAACAAAAACTCTTTATGACAAGAAATAAATTACTGAATCTCTTTGTATTGACAATTTTGTTTTTTTCCTGTTCTCCAACTCACAAAATCACGACATCATGGGTGAATCCGGACCGCCCACAAAAGAAATATACGACTGTATTTGTAGCAGCTTTGATACAAAACAATCCTTTAAAATATGCGCTTGAGGCTGACCTGGGTGCAGCCGCAAAAGCAAGAGGATTTAATGTCGTGAAAGGATATGAGATCTTTCCGCCGAATTTTAACAAGGAAAATATGCGTGACAGGGACCTGGCGCTGAAATTAATTCGTGATAGGGGTTGCGATGTGATCTTATCGATTGCAGTAATTGATCAAAAAAGCGAAACCTACTATCAACCTGGTGCGGTGTCAGTAGGTGTAGGCTATGCCCCGTACGCTGGCTATGGACCTTATGGTTCTTATGGTGCTTATGGTACGGGATTCTATGGATATTACAATTACTGGCAACCTACTTTATATAGCCCGGGTTATTGGACAACCGACAAAACCTATTTTATTGAAGCAAATGCTTATGATGCAGAGACACAGCAGTTGATCTGGTCAGTTCAATCAAAAGCAGACAATCCATCTGGTATTGAAAAATCGAGCAAAGAGTATACGGAAATGCTCTTTGCGCAATTTGATAAAGAAAGGAAAAAATAAAATTCGTCTTAACCATTAAAAACAATTAATCATGAAAACAATTCTTTCAATTTTATTACTCTGTTTTTTTATTCCCGCCATTTCGCAACACACACGATTGAACGGGTATGCAATGTATGTATTCGATGATCAGTTCGATTCCTATTATAGTACCAGTGATTACTATAATGGAAAATTTAAAGGTGGTTTGCAATGGGGTGTTGGTCTTGAATATATGCCAAGCCCAATGAACGGAATAGAACTTATTTACCTAAATCAACAAACTACTGCTCCCACAAACTATTGGGCACCGGGGCAAATAGTTGAAAAGCATACGAATTTTGATGTCGGCTTTAATTGGGCAATGCTTGCATTCAATCGTTATATGAGAAAACCAGGAAGTAAAGTGGAGGGATTCGGTGGTGGAATGCTCGGTGCAGCTTTTATCAATGTTAAAAACCCTGATAACGGAAATGAGAACAGCGCTACAAAATTTGCGTGGGGCTTAAAACTCGGAGCAAATATTTGGGCATCAGAAAAAGTAGCTATTAAGTTACAGGGTCAGCTAATGTCGGCTGTGCAGGGCGCAGGTGGAGGATTATATTTTGGTACGGGAGGGGGAGGAGTTGGCGTAAGCACCTATTCTTCTATGTTGCAATTTGGTCTTGGTGGTGGTTTAACCTTTGCACTTGGTGGATCGAAGACAACTAAGCCTCAATAAATTTGACACTATTGATTTGTTTAGATAAAAGGCTGTAACAGGATGTTGCAGCCTTTATTATTTGAATTAATTTTAGAGATTGAATATCCTCATGGAAAGAAAACAAAAAATTGCCGGGTTTTACAAAAGACATATCATTTTGTGTCTTGCGATCGTCTTTTTCCAATGTTTTTATTCCGTTGCGGCGCATGCCCAACAAACAGGTACTGAGAGTAACCTGATACCTATGCAGGACGTCGGAGATGTCCTACGAATGATCTTTAAGAAAGAAAAGGATAGTACAAAAGCTAAAAAGCCATCTACAATTTCCATATTACCATCAATAGGATATAATCCAAGTTTTGGAGTTGTATTAGGCGCCAAGCTCTCGGCTGTAAAACAATATGGAAAAGAAAATACAGATCTTTCGGCTTTCGGACTTGAAGCTATCTATACTACCAGGGGTGTCATTACGGCCCAGGCCCGTCACAATGTATTTACTGATCAAAATAAATGGAATTTCCAGGGGAACTGGCAACTTTCAAAATTCTTAATAAATGACTACGGTATTGGTACCGGCAATCAGGATTATGTAACTGATGGCGACAGTACATTTCTCATACGGTTTCGATTCGTGAGGCTTACCGAAAAAATTTATCGGAAGATCAGTTCCCATTGGTTTGCCGGGGGCGGTATCAGTTTCGATGTGCGGAATAACATAGATGATGAACGACTTAAAACTTTTCCCAGCTCACCGCACCTGCGTTATAGTTTGAGAAATGATTTTGATTCTAATAAATATTCTGCCAATGGATTTTTTCTATCCTTTCAGTATAACACAAGAGAGCATCCTATCCGTTCCTACGGCGGTGTTTATGCAGATTTCAACTTACGATTTAACCAGAAGTGGATCGGCAGTACCAGGAACTCAATACAACTGCAGTATGATCTCAGGAAATATTTTAGTTTAAGCAAGAAGAACCCGGAACATGTATTAGCGTTATGGCATTGGGCTTCTTACACGCTGAATGGTACCGTCCCATATCTTGAGTTACCGGCCACTGGCTACGATACTTACGGAAGAAGCGGGCGGGCATACACCATGGGTCGCTTCAAGGGACCCGAATATGCCGACTTTGAGGCAGAGTGGCGCTTTCCGATCACAAAAAATAAATTATTAAGTGGTGTTGCCTTTGCGAATATGCAGTCAGCTTCCGATGATCTTAATAAAAAGATATTTCAATATTGGGC
>DASYQG010000086.1:0-9334 GCA_036005825.1 Chitinophagaceae bacterium
GGTTTTGGTTGTTGATCTATCCCTGCTTCAAAGTCTTCACGATTCGGTTCTTTTTGTCCGCGACTATAAGAAAGATAACCTGACCATTCATTTTTTTGAAAGCTTAGCCCAACTTTTGGATTAAAAAAATTGTAATTGTTCTTAATAATAAGATCAGGGTTGTCTCTGAAACCATAAAGATCATATTTCACATTCCGATATTGGAGATCATAAAAAGCAGAAACTAATGAACCGATCTTTGTTTGTTGCTTAAAATAAATTGTAAGATCATTTTTCTTAGCATCAAGATCATAAAATCTGCCGGGCAAAGCCAAACCTTTTTCTGCCCAAATCACATCGCCATAATGATTGCCTTCGTAACGATTCCATCCGCCACCGAGAGTAAATTGAGAAGTATTGCCTTTGTATTGTAATGAAAAAATAGTTCCATAAAAATTATTGTCAAGCCAAAGTTGCCTTACAAGGTCTGTGTTTTTGATCGTATCTGTTCCATAAACTGGTTCGGGCAAACCATAATCAGCATAAGCCTGGTCAGCTTTATATTGTTGATAATACCCTTTGCCCTTTATATAAAATAACCCTGTTGAAAATTTTAAACGACTTGTCAATTCCTGGTTATAGAAAAGCTGATAATGATCCTGTTTATAATTGTCAGTTTCATTATCGTAAGGTTCTCCGGGCCGTTCCATACCGGCATAGTTAATTGTACGATTTGTTTTCAGATCGGCTTCACTCACTCCATACCAAGCCTGGTATGTTTTTTCTTTTCCCGAAAACATATTGAACCGAAGCGAACTCTTTTTACCAAAATAAGCCGTAGAGAAATAATATGATCTCAGGTCACTGCTTGCCCTGTCAATATATCCATCGCTGCCAATCTTTGATAAACGAAGATCAATTGTGAAATGATCACTCACTAATCCACTCCCGACTTTAATTGTATTTTTCCATGTGTTGAATGAGCCATAGCTGTTGTTGAACTCGGCATATGGTTTCAAATTAACCTCATTTGTACTAATATTTACACTTGCCCCAAATGCACCTGCGCCATTTGATGAAGTGCCCACTCCACGTTGCACTTGTATACTTCCAACTGATGAAGTAAAGTCAGGGAGATCAACAAAGAAGGTTCCCTGGCTTTCGGCGTCATTAAATGGAACTCCATTCAGGGTTACATTGATCCTTGATGCGTCAGAGCCGCGGATCCGAATCCCAGTATACCCAACACCATTACCGGCATCAGAATTTACCACCACAGAAGGTGTTTGATTTAAAATAAATGGCAGGTCCTGCCCGAGATTCATCTTCTCAATTTGCTTTTTGGTCAAATTGGTTTTTGTAAATGGAGAATTTTCTCCAGCTCGAGTAGCTTTCACTTCCACAGGCTCCAGCAAAAGAAAGCTATCTCTTTTTGTACTGTCTTTGGTTTGGCCAAATACCGTATTGCCGACAATAGCAGCGGTAATTATAATGGCAATCCTCTTCATTTTTTAAGTTTAAAAGATTAAAAATGAGAGGGAATGCTGTTAACAGGAATGAAAGATGTTTAGCACCTTCCCTGCGCAGGCATTACCCTGATCAGGTTCGACGGGTTTTATCTCAGCTCCGGCAACTTTGCCGGGCACCCCGGGGAAACGCTGAAGTTCTGATGCAAAACTAAGGATAAAAATTTCTTCAGTGGACTGTAACCTTTCTACGCTTCCCTTCGTATAACCTACAAATCATTGTTTATGAAGAAAACCTTATTATTCTTATCGTTGTTGGTGGGGTTAATTACCACCTCTTTCGCCCAAAAAACTATTAATGATGCCAATGCCGAAAAAAGGACCGTGGCCAGCTTCCATGGAATTGATGTTGCTACCGGCATCGAGCTTAATTTAACAAAAGGAGCTACCGAGGAAGTTGCGGTTAGCGCATCAGAGACTGAATTCCGTGATAAAATTGTAACCGAAGTGGTGAACGGCATTTTGAGAATTCATTATGAAACTAAAAGCGGTGCTATCAACAAAAAAAATGAAAGCAAGCATCTGAAGGCTTATGTTTCTTATAAGTCCCTTGACCTGCTTCATGTAACTACCGGAGCCGAAGCGAATGTTGATGGAGTAATAGAGGCAACTACATTTGAGTTGAAAGCAAATACCGGTGGCTTGGTAAAAGCAGAAATGAATATTGGCGCTTTAACTGTTGAACAAAATACGGGGTCAAAAATAACACTTACCGGAAAAGTAGATAAGTTGGAAGCAGAAGGAGATACCGGTAGCAAGTTCATGGGTGAAAATTTATCTACAAATACCTGCTTTGTGAAAATGAGCACCGGAGCAGGAATTCATATTTCAGTAGATAAAGAGTTAAATGTAAAAGCAGATACCGGTGGGTATGTAAAATATAAAGGCAATGCAGGTATTCGTGAAATAAAAACCAACACAGGCGGAAACGTTTCTAAAATCTAAAACTATAGCCATGAAAAAATTATTTAGCTTATTAATTATATCAGGATTGATCACATCTGCGTCAGCACAAAAAACAATTAATGATGCTAATGCACAAAAAAGAAATATATCAGGTTTTCATGCCATTGAAGTTTCAGATGGAATTGATCTCTATTTAAGCCAGGGCGAAGAAGCAGTTGCGGTGAGTGCTTCGAAAGAAGAATACAGGGCTAAGATCAAAACTGAAGTAAAGGATGGTGTTTTAAAGATCTGGTACGAATGGAACAGTAACCTGAGATTTGACTGGAGCAATCATAAGTTAAAAGCATATGTTTCTTTTAAAAATCTTGATAGGCTCGAGGGCTCCGGGGGTTCAGATATTTCAATTGATGGTTCGATCAAAGTAGCAAAACTTGAAATGGAAATTTCCGGTGGATCGGATTTTGATGGTAAAGTTGAAATAGATGAATTAAAAATACAGGCTAGTGGCGGCAGTGATGTTGACATTTCTGGTAAAGCCGCAAGACTTACAATTGATGCAAGCGGTGGCAGTGATTTTAAAGGTTATGATCTTGCTTCAGATATTTGCAATGTAGAAGCAAGTGGTGGTAGTGATGTTCACGTTACAGTAAATAAAGAGCTTTCTGCAAATGCAAGCGGCGGCAGCGACGTGTATTATAAAGGAACTGGCTTGATAAGAGATCTTAAAACAAGCGGAAGCAGTATTAAAAAAGTAAGTAAATAATTTTTATAAAAAATAATGAACATGAAAAAGATACAAGTGATGTTGATGGCAATGTTAGTGAGTGCTGTATTGTTTGCACAAAAAACAATTAACGATCCAAATGCAGAGTCAAGAAGCTTAAGTGGGTTTCATGCTATCAAAATTTCTAATGCATTTACAGTATATATTTCCCAGGGCAACGAAGATGCTGTAGCCATCAGTGCGTCTAAAGCCGAATACAAGGAAAAGATCATCACGAAAGTGGAAAATGGGGTATTGATTATCAAGTTTGACGATGATAAAAAATTCTGGAAAAATTGGAATGGTGACAAACAAAAATTGAAAGCATATATCTCGATCAAGAAAATTGACAGACTGAATGTAAGCGGTGCTTGTGATGTTTTCTTTGAAGATGGTATTTCTGCAGAAGAACTTTCCATTGATCTTTCCGGCGCCAGCGATCTGCATGGAAAAGTGGAAGCAAAAAAACTAACAGTTGATATCAGCGGTGCATCTGACATGACAATTTCTGGCGATGCAGCAGATGTTAAAGTGGAAGCAAGTGGCGCCAGCGATTTTAAAGGATTTGATTTGATCACAAATTATTGTGATGCCAAAGCCTCCGGGGCATCTTCTGTAAATATTACTGTGAATAAAGAAATAAATGCAAATGCAAGTGGCGCCAGCGATGTAAGATTTAAAGGCGAAGGATTGATCCGCAATATTAAAACAAGTGGTGCAAGTAATGTCACTCGTAAGTCGTAAACATAAAGGGTAACAAAAGGAAAGGCGTTTCGATTTCGGAACGCTTTTCTTTTGGATAGTAAGGCATCAATCCGTACCTTTGCGCTCCACATCGCGAAGTAGAGCAGCGGTAGCTCGTCGGGCTCATAACCCGAAGGTCGGGAGTTCGATCCTCCCCTTCGCAACAAAAAAGCCTCTGAGAGAGGCTTTTACATTTTGTAATTTCAATGTTTTATTCATTGCAGGTGCAAACCTCCGGCAATAGAATTTGATTACCTCCTCAATTCTTCGCTCTGGCTTGTGACTGCTGTTATAAGCTATTCAATGAAAATCGGTTTTGTAAATATTTTTGGTAAACCTAATGCAGGCAAAAGCACTTTGCTGAATGCATTGATGGATGAGAAGCTTGCTATTGTTTCCTCCAAAGTGCAAACAACAAGACATCGAATCAAAGGGATTTTAACTGAGAAAGATTATCAAATAGTTTTTTCTGATACACCAGGCATCATTGAGCCTAAGTACAGGCTACACGAAAAAATGATGGATGCGGTAAAAAATTCATTAGAAGATGCTGATGTAGCCTTGCTGATCGTAGATGTAAATGAAAATCTGAAAGAATGCGATGCCATTTTTAGTTCCTTAAAATTGAAAGTGCCGGCTATTATTGTTGTAAATAAAATTGACAGGGCAAGCCAGGAAAAGATAAAAACAACAGTTGATTTTTTTTCAAGCAACCCCTATTATAAAAAGGTAATAACGATCTCTGCCTCGAGCGGAATTAATAAAAAGAAATTTTTAAAAGAGATACTGGAATTTTTACCTGAAGGGGAGCCATTTTTTAGCGGCGATGAAATATCTGATCTTCAAACCAGGTTCTTTGTAGCGGAGTTAGTAAGAGAGAAAATATTTGAATTGTTTGGTGATGAAATCCCTTACCAGGCTACTGTTGTTGTAAATGAGTTTAAAGAGAAAGCTACGTTGACGAAAATTGCAGCAGATATAATCGTACAACGTGAATCACAAAAAGCGATCATGTTAGGTGAGGGTGGAAAGATGATCAAGAGGCTTGGAACAGAATCAAGGAAATCGATCGAAGATTTTATTCAACAGAAAGTTTTTTTAGAGCTTTTCATAAAAGTAAGAGATAAGTGGCGTGATAATGATACATGGCTAAAAGAGTATGGGTATCATTAATGATTATTTAATTAGAGAACACAGAATATTATGGGATTTACATTAGCAATAACCGGAAGACCCAATGTGGGGAAAAGCACTTTATTTAATCGCTTATTGGAGCAACGTAAAGCGATCGTTGATGATATAAGCGGTGTGACTCGTGACCGTCAATATGGTATTACCGATTGGAACGGAAAAAGCTTTAATGTAATTGACACAGGCGGATTTGTTCCACATAGTGATGATGTGTTTGAAAGGGAGATAAGAAAGCAAGTGACAATTGCGATTGAAGAAGCAAATGCAATTGTTTTTATGACAGATGCTGCAATTGGGATCACTCATTTGGATGATGCAATGGCAGGGATGTTGCGCAAGAGCTCGAAACCAGTTTTTCTTGTGGTAAATAAAGTTGACAACAATGAAAGGATGTTGGCTGCTTCAGAGTTTTATAGTCTTGGATTTGATAAAATATTTTTTATTTCTTCTGTAAGTGGTAGTGGAACAGGCGAATTGCTGGATGCAATTACGGAATTGATCCCTGCTGAAGATGCAGATGCTGCTGAACTTGCAGAATCGTTGCCAAAGTTTGCCATCATTGGTCAGCCAAATGTGGGTAAGTCATCTTTATTAAATGCATTGATAGGACAGGAGCGTACCATCGTAAGTGATATTGCAGGTACAACTAGAGACACTATTCATACACATTATAAACTTTTTCAAAAAGATTTTATACTGATAGATACAGCGGGTATACGTAGAAAAGCAAAAGTGCATGAAGATCTTGAGTTCTATTCGGTGATACGTGCTATTAAGGCAATGGATGAAGCAGATGTATGCCTTATTTTGATTGATGCTGTTAAAGGAGTATCGGCACAAGATATAAGCATATTCAGTCTTGCAGCTAAGAAAGGCAAGGGAGTTGTTGTTTTAGTAAACAAATGGGACCTGGCAGAAAAAGAGACAAATACATCAAGGGATTATGAAATAATGCTCAAGCAAAAATTGGCGCCATTTACCGATGTGCCTATCTTATTTATTTCTGCAAAAGAAAAGACAAGAATTTTTAAGGCGATAGAAATTGCTTTGGAAGTCGCCGAAAACAGGAAGGCTAAGATCCCAACTTCACAATTGAATGAGGTGATCTTAAAGGCTATTGAGTCATATCATCCGCCGGTGGTAAGAGGAAACCCGGTAAAGATCAAATATGTAACACAGTTACCGACTGCTGTTCCTTCATTTGCATTCTTCTGCAATTTCCCGGATGATATAAAGCAACCTTATAAGAACTATCTTGAGAATAAGCTTCGTGAAAACTTTAATCTTAAGGGTGTTCCGATCAGGATCTTCTTTAGAAAAAAATAAGATCGATCTAATCCAACTAACATTTACCAGAGTTATAGTAAATCTACCTTTCTGTATTTTTTCATTCTTCTTTATTTCATTATCTGCAAATGAGAGTTTAATTTAACACTTGCTTTCTCCGCAGATATTCTAACTCCACTATCCGGATCCACCAATTTCATTTTAGTCCTTACAATCCTCATAAAAAATCACTCCTATATCCTTTTGGAGAACGATGAGTTATTGCTGAAAAACATCAGTAAACACTAAAACAATTTTTATGAGAATAGTTGTTACCCTATTATTTCTTACTTCTTTGTCATTGCAGGCACAGGAAAAAAAAGCCGACAAATTAAAATGGAAGATCGATAAGAATAAGATCATTACTGGTAGTCTTGTTTTTGTGGGAGGCGCCGCTAAAGGTTTTAATGAAACATTGCAATTCAACTATAAAATTTTTGAGAAAACATTTCCGGATGCCAATAAACAATGGTTCGATCCGAAAGTGAGTTGGAGAAATAAATATGAAGGAGGCAATCCGGATAATGGCGCGAAATATTTTTTGTCTACAACAGCATTTGTAATGTTCACTGACCAGTATCACCTGAATAATTTTATTCAAAAAACTGCGATCCTGACAGCGCTGGTAATAAAAATAGGAGACGGTAAAAAGCCCTTCAGGCATTATGTGTATGATCTTCTTTGGTACACGCTCTGCTACCAGGCCGGGTTTGCCGCAACTTATTATCCTTTTACAAGCCGCAATTATAAATGATCAGAGTTTGAACTTTTTAAGCAATTCTTTTGTTCTATCACGATAGTTTTTCATTTCAGCTATCTTCTTTTTTATAAAACTATTTTCATCCAGTTTGCCGATCACTTCCTCCATCTGCTTGCGATTGTCGTAAACCATTTTACGAAATGGATTATGATAATCCTTCGCCCTGGAATCAAAAATTCCTTTTACCATCCATTCACGGGTGGCAACCGCTTGCTGAATTAATTCCTTAAACATTTTTTTATCAAAGTCCGCGGGTTTTAATTGAAGTATTTCAAGAAGTGAAACAAATGAGTGTTGTAATTTTTGTTCCGGGTAAATTTGAGAATTGACGCTATAAAATGAATGCACATCATCCCAGCTTTTTATTTTACCAGAGTAAATATCTTTTTTAAAAGTATTAACTGCCGGTTGTGGGAATAACTGACCACCGATATTTAACCAATTACTTCTTCTTGCTCTTAATGGTAATGAAGAATAAAATTTTTCCCAATCTGTTATTTTATTATCCCATGAATAATGCAACAACTGGTTAACACCATAATACACTATCAGCTCTTTGAAAATGATGTATGCCTGAAGTACTTTGGTTAGCTGTACTTTGCGACCAGCATTTTCAAATTCGTCTGCTAAAATTTCTAATTCATCGATTACCGGGTCTTTTGTTTCAAGCAGATTTGCCCCAATAGAAACAAAGCCATTGTCATCTTTTATTTTCTTATTTTGTTTTTTGGCAAATGCTTGTCCTGTAAATTTTTTTAATAAATAGATCGAATCAAAAATTTCGTTTATGCTATCAGGCGCCAGGAAATCATATTCTATATTTTGAGTTTTATCTCTTCGCTGGTCTCTTGCTTCATACTTTTCTTCGTTTCTTGCCAGGGCATACATGTTATACATGAACCAATAAGCCGGCATGACAACCAGTTTATCATTGGCTACATCATTGCTAACTAACGAAAATGGAATGGGAATATTTATTTCAGCAGGATAATCTCCCTTTGCTATTATGGTAAAGGAAGCAAACTTTGAATTATGTTTTAGGCTAACGCAGAGTCCCGGCCAGAAGCCGCGACCTGCAATTATTTCTCCATCTGCACCGCGACTATTATGATTAGAACCGATAGTGGCTCCTGCTGCCATATTACTTTGTCCTAAAACCAATGCCGCACATAGAAAGGAGTTGTTATGGTGTTGTTCATGGGCGGGGAAAATAAGTGAATTTAAAACTTCGCAGCAGGAAATAGTTGAATTGTAACCCAAATAAGAATTGATAAGTCTTGCACCATATTTTAATTGAGAATGGTCGGAAAGAATAAAGCGTACTGCCTTTACTCCATAAAAAATACGGCATCCAAAACCAATGATACCATTTACCAATTCAACTCCTTCGCCAATTTGCGTTTTCCCTTCAGGACCGGAATTGATGGTAAGATTTTTTAATTTGTTGGCGCCTTTTATATATGCTTCACTCCCGATCCATGTGTCTTTAATGATCCTGCAATTTTTTATTACCGTACCATCGCCGATCTTTCCATAGTAGCCTCTTTTTTTGTCAAATTGTTTTTCGGTAAACTGTTTAAATTTTTTCATCAATTCTTCATCATCACGGCAGCGGCTCCAAAGCCATGCATCGCCGGGAAGCATTCCGTTGAATGGCAAAATACCACGACCGGCATTTTCATTGCATATTTCCAGCCAGATGCGAACATTTTCTTTTTCTCCTTCTCTGATGATCCCATTTCCAAATTTAGAATGATCAGAAGCAGCAAGCTCATTTACATTTACAATGATCACTTCATTGCCGGCGATGTAGTGACTCATGTAATTAACATTGTTGATCGCGACATTGTCGCCAAAATCACAGCTAACAATAGTGCTGTTGTAAAGCCCGACTTGCAAACGTATATCGTGATATTCCAAAAAGACATTTTCAAGTTTGCCGACCCTGTTCAACCCAAAAAAATTACAATTCTTAACAAGGTTAGAGTTAAATGGATCAGCAACCAATAATTTACTCCAATCATCAGCAGTATTATTATTTTGCTGCAGGGATTTGATCTCCGCTTTTGTTAATTGACGATAAGGAATCCCGCTTCTATTCTGGATATTTCGGAGATAGTATTCATCTTTTCCTTTTGG
>DASYQG010000087.1:0-7910 GCA_036005825.1 Chitinophagaceae bacterium
CTTGGTATGAAATTACTTACAGGTAGAAATTTTAAAGCGGAGATCGTAGCAGACACTGTTAGTTCTGTCATCATCAATGAAGCGATGATGAATAATTTTGGATGGACACTTCAGAATGCAGTGGGACAAAAAGTAAAAGGATATCTTGATGAGGAAAACGACCCTAATACACCGGTTGTAATTGGCGTAGTACAAAATTTTAATTACCGTTCTTTTGGCGAAAAAGTGGAACCACAGATGTTTCAGCAATTTGCTTTTCATAAACCTCAGAAATTTTTTGTGCGGATACAACCTGCTAATATTTCACAAGCCTTGACAATATTACAGACAGAATGGAAAAATGTTGTGTCAGGCTATCCGTTCAAATATAGCTTTCTCGATGAAGACCTGGATCGCTTTTATAAATCAGAAACAAGGTGGACCAACATTATAGGATGGGCAAGTGGTATTTCAATTTTTCTTGCTTGTCTCGGTTTATTTGGACTTGCGGCATTAGCAGCAGCCAACAGAACAAAAGAGATCGGTATACGAAAAGTATTAGGTGCATCACTTGCTACAATTGTTGGCTTGCTATCAAAAGATTTCTTCAGATTAGTTATAATAGCTCTCCTTATTGCATCACCACTTTCGTGGTATTTTATGACCGAATGGTTACAGAATTATGCATACCAGATCCACATTGGCTGGTGGGTGTTTGTTGCGACAGGTGCGGCAACGATCGTTATTGCAATCGGAGTAATAAGCTTTCAAACTATAAAAGCTGCTATAGCAAATCCAATAAAGAGTTTACGAACAGAATAAAACTAAGGCCATGATAAAACATTATTTAAAAGTATCATTCCGCAATCTCTGGAAATACAAAAGCTTTTCCGCGATAAATATTTTGGGGCTTGCCATCGGTATGGCAACATGCCTGCTGATACTCCAATATGTAAGCTTCAAGCTGAGCTTCGATCAGTTTCATAAAAACGCAGATAATATTTATCGTGTGGCAAATGATCGTTATCAGCAGGGAAGGCTTATTCAACATGGGACGATCACTTACTCAGCTGTTGGTAAAGCAATGAATGACGACTACGAAGAGGTTGTTCAGAATGCTCGTATCGAACCATGGAATGAGGTTATCTTAACTTATAATGATAAAAAAATTGCTGAAGACCAAATATTATATGCTGACAGCAATTTTTTGTCAATGTTTGATTTCCCTCTTTTAGCCGGCGATAAAAGATCAGTTTTGAAAGAGCCGTATACTATGATCATATCAGAAAATCTTGTTGAAAAGATCTTTGATTATAAAGGAGATGATTACGGCCAGTTTCTTGGAAAAGCGGTTAAATATGGAACTGATTCTATGCCATATAAAATAGAGGGTATCTGTAAAAATGTACCGGAGAATTCTCATCTGCAATTCAGGATCCTGGTTTCTTATAAAACGCTGGCCAGTTTTGGCTGGAAAGAATCGGAATATGATTTTACGGACTCTGATTTCTGGCATTACGTACGTTTAAAACCCGGAACAGATTATAAAGCATTCAATGCAAAACTTGATGCATTCAGTCAAAAACATTTTGAAGGAAGTAAAGTATCGGGCAGTGATGAAAAATTTTATTTACAACCACTTTCAAAAGCGCATTTGTATTCTGATTTTGAATATGAGATCGGTAGAACCGGGAGTGCCACTGTGGTCTGGGCCTTATTAATTATTGCGCTATTTATTATTACAATTGCCTGGATAAATTATATCAATCTCGCTACAGCAAGATCAGTGGAAAGAGCAAAAGAAGTAGGGATAAGAAAAGTTGTAGGATGTGAACGAAAACAGTTGATCATACAATTTCTTTCAGAATCAGCGATCGTTAACCTGGTCAGCATGACTTTGGCCATAGGATTTGTGCTTCTTTTACAGTCGGCGTTTAATAATTTATTAAAGTATCAATTATCGCTTTCCTACCTTTTAACAAAAGGACTAAATGGTTATAGCATATTGATTGGATTAATATCAATTATCATAGCCGGCATTTTTGTTTCAGGTCTTTATCCTGCATTTGTTCTCTCTTCATTTAAACCTATTGCTGTATTAAAAGGAAAATTTAGCAGCTCACAAAAAGGGATATTCTTTAGAAAGGCTTTGGTGATCGGGCAATTCACGGTAACGATTGCTTTAATTATCGGGTCCTTGGTTGTAATGAAACAGATCAGGTACATGAATCATAAAGCACTTGGGTTTAACATGGACCAGGTATTGATCGTAAAACCGCCAACACTTACTAAGTGGGATTCTACATTTATAAGCCGAACGAATAGTTTTAAAGAAGAATTGAAAACTCTTGCACATGTAAAAGCTGCGGCTACATCATGGAATGTGCCCGGTGGTGATATCGGAAGAAGTTTTAATGTTAGACAAGCTGATTCTGCTACAACAAACAAATTTACCGTTCGACATACGGCTGTTGATTATGATTTCTTAAATGTCTATGGAATAATATTAATAGCTGGAAGGAATTTTACACAAGCCGATCACGATCCACGCGGAAATAAGCTGCATAACATGCTTATTAATAAATCTGCAGCAAAATTGCTAGGCTTCTCATCTCCTGAAAATGCAATTGGTAAGTCAATTCTAAGTGGTGACAGAAAATGGGACGTAATAGGAGTGGTAGATGATTATCATCAGAAATCATTGCGCTATCCGCTTGAACCGATCATTTTTATGCCGTTTTATAGTACTAATAGTGAGATATCAGTAAAACTTACACCAGGGGATCTCCCCGGCACGATACAACAGATAAAAAAGAAATACGAGGCATTTTTTCCCGGCAATTTGTTTGATTATAATTTTTTGGATGAAACTTTTAATAAGCAATACGAAAATGAACAGCTCTTTAAAAAAGCATTCGGCATATTTGCCGGGCTTGCCATTTTTGTTGCATGTCTTGGTTTGTTAGGCCTTACAATGTTTGCAACTATTCAGCGTACAAAAGAAATTGGTGTAAGAAAAGTATTGGGAGCTTCTGTTTCTAGCATTGTTGTATTGTTATCAAAGAATTTTCTCAAACTTATTTTACTCTCAACCATTGTTGCTTTTCCATTAGCATGGTGGGCTATGCATACATGGCTGCAGGATTTTGCATATCGTGTAAATATCGGATGGTGGATATTCATTTTAGCTGGCGCATCTGCATTGTTGATCGCATTAACAACCATAAGTTTCCAGGCCATCAAAGCGGCAATTGCTAACCCGGTAAAGAGTTTGAGAACAGAATAAAATCATTAGCCATGATAAAAAACCTTCTCCTTGTTGCATTGCGGAATTTCAAAAGAGACAAATGGTATAGTCTTCTCAATATCCTTGGGCTGACCATTGGTACCACATTTAGTTTGTTTTTAATTTTTTACATAAAGGATGAATTGAGTTATGACCGGTATAATGAGAAAGCAGGGAGGATATACCGGATAAATTCGCATATAAAGGAACCGGATAAGGATACGATGAGGTGGGCCGTTACGCCATTCCCGATGGCACCTGCATTAGCAAAAGATTATCCTGAAGTGGAAGAGGCTGTCAGGTTTATTGGCATTGGAAAAGTAATGTACAAAAATGGGGATCTTCGTTTATACGAAGACAAAGTATTTGCTGCAGATAGCAACCTGTTCCGGGTTTTCACTCACAGATTCATTGAAGGGGATCCGCAAACAGCATTGAAAGATCCCAAATCCATGGTGCTGACCAGATCAGTAGCTAAGAAATTTTTTGGAAACAAAAGTTGTGTTGGTAAAGCATTAGAGGATGCAAAGGGTGACGTATATAAAATAACGGCCGTTATAGAAGATGTTCCAAAAAACTCGCATATTCTTTTCAATGTTTTGATTTCAAGAAGTTCCTTACCGGCAGATTTTGCCAAAAGTTGGGGTGGTTTTGGTTTTTATACTTATGTTTTGCTAAAACCCAATACGAGTGCTACAGGATTCGAAAAGAAAATGGAGCCTATATATGATAAATACCTCGCTTCCATTTTTGCGCAGTATAATATTAAAATGAGATTTGGGGCAATGCCAATTACTGCGATTCATTTACACTCGAATATGGCGAATGAACCAGAAGAACTTGGCAGTATGTCATATATCTATATTTTTTCCGCAGTTGCTTTCTTTATGCTGCTGATCGCCTGCATCAATTATATGAATCTTACAACTGCCCGTTCTGCAAGAAGAGCGAAAGAGATCGGCATGCGCAAAGTAACAGGTTCTTCCAGGTTACAATTGATTTCGCAATTCCTTATTGAATCTACACTTACTGCATTTTTTGCACTGCTACTTGCCATTGGAGTAATTGCATTGCTGTTACCTACATTCAATTCTTTGTCTGGTAAATTCATTTCATTCAATACATTACTAAAGCCCGATACTATATTAATATTATTAGCTGTTATAGTATTCGTTGGTCTTGTCGGAGGTAGCTATCCTGCTTTTTATCTTTCAAAATTCAATCCTGTAAGTGTTCTGAAAGGAAGCCTTTCAAAAGGATCAAGCAATGTAGTTCTTCGTCGTATTTTGGTGGTCATCCAGTTTTCCATTTCAATAATTATGCTCACTTGTACTTGGATAATATATGGGCAGCTGAAATACCTGCGCAATAAGGATCTTGGGTTCAATAGTGAGCAGGTTCTTATCGCAACGGCGAATTCAAACAATGATATACGAAGTAAAATTCTTGCTTTTAAAAATGAAATGCGTTCGAACCCACAGGTGATCTCTGTAAGTACTGCACAAGCTGTACCCGGATCAGGTGTCAACTTCAGCCTGTTTAACATTGAATCAAAAAATGGTTATGTTGATAAAGGGGTTGACTGTTACGGTGTGGATGAAGATTATTTTAAAACACTTGGAATAAAACTTGTTAAAGGCAGGAATTTCTCAGGCCTGCCAGACACATTGCGAAGTATTATTGTAAATGAAAATATGGTAAAAGAGTTTGGATGGGGAGAAAATGCTATCGCAAAAAAAGTAAAGTTTCCCGGCGACACATCCGGTAAATATCTTGAGGTAGTTGGTGTCATAAAAGATTTTAACCAAAAATCATTGTATAACCCGATAACACCATTGATTTTATATTATAGGCCAAATAACAATACTATTCAATTGAAATTGAGACCCGGTAATATTCCATCTGTTGTTGCCGGTATTGAAAAGAAATGGAAGGATGCTTTTCCCGAATTGCCTTTTGAATACACATTCCTTGACCAGGACTTTGATTCGCAATACGCAGCCGATCAGAAACGCAGTAAGATCTTCACTGCATTTTCTGTATTGACGATTATTATCACTTGCCTCGGCTTACTGGGACTGATTGCGTTTACTACACAGCAGAGACAGAAAGAAATAAGCATAAGGAAAGTAATGGGAGCAAATATTGGTGAGATAATTCCGCTGATAACAAGAAACTTTATCCTGTTGGTAGGATTATCATGTTTCATCGCTTTTCCGGTTGCCTGGTATTTTATGGATAAGTGGTTAAAAATATTTCCATACAATACAGGTCTTTCGGCAACACCATTTATACTTTCTGCAGTAGCGGTATTGCTGATCACATTGCTGACGGTAATTTTTCATACGATGAAGGCGGCCCTTGCTAACCCGATAAAATCATTACGAACAGAATAAAAACTAAGGCCATGATAAAAAATTATTTTAAAATAGCTTTTCGAAACATCATTCGTCATAAGGCATTTGCTGCTATCAATATTGCTGGCTTAGCCATTGGGATGACTTGCAGTATTTTCATTTTGTTGTGGGTGCAAAATGAGCTAAGCTATGACCGGTTTCATAAGAACGCACATGAAATTTATCGTATCACGGCCAATGCCGGGGATTTTAATGCAGCTGTCAATTGTGCAGGAATGCCGCCAGAATTAAAAATAAAAATACCTGCAGTAAAGAATTATGTCCGCTTAAGTCATCCTTCTACCAATGTGTTTGAAGTGGGTAACCGAAAATTTGAAGAGAAAAATGTTTTTTATGTGGACTCCACTTTTCTTCAGGTATTTTCATTCTCATTGATTAAAGGAAATCCAGAAACTGCATTGATGCGTCCTGATGCGGTACTGATTACGGAAAATATGGCAAAAAAATATTTCGGCGAAGAAAATCCTTTGGGCAAAACGCTTAAAAAAAATAATGGAGATAATGTAACAGTTACCGGAGTATTGGCGAATATTCCATCTAATTCACACTTGCAGTTTGATTTTATTCTTCCTGTATCTTCTATTGCTCAATCAGATAACGATCTCCGGACAAGCACCTGGCAGAACTTTAATTATTATGCATACATCCAATTGGATAAAAATTTTAAAGCGACGTCAGCAGCGATTGAAGGTTTAAATAAGCAAATAAATAAAATTTTCAAAGAGCATGTAAAGGAAGAAGAGTTAAAAGTTGATTTTCATTTGCAAGCGTTGAGATCTATTCATCTTTATTCCAACTACCAGGTTGATTTACCCGGTCATGGAAATAGTCAATATGTAAATATTTTTTTCGTTGTTGCATTGTTTATACTTGCTGTAGCCTGCATCAATTTTATGAACCTCGCTACTGCAAGATCTGCCAGGCGTGCTAAAGAAGTAGGTCTTCGTAAGGTAGTAGGTGCGGGCCGCAAACAGCTGATTGGTCAATTCCTCGGCGAATCATTATTAATATCATTTCTTTCATTACTAATTGCTGTGAGCCTTGTATGGCTGTTATTACCGGCTTTCAATGACCTTGCTGGTAAAGAACTGGCAATTCATCTATTGGATGGTAAACTAATATTAATCCTGGTAGGTATTGCTTTGCTTACTGGTCTTATTTCCGGCAGCTATCCTGCTTTATTCCTTTCTGGTTTCCGGCCGGTTCAAGTGTTGAAAGGAAGTATGAAAAATATGGGCGGCAATCTAATTTTTCGGAATGGCCTGGTAGTGGTTCAGTTTGTTGTCTCCATTGTGTTGCTGGCAGGCACGGCGATTGTGTACAGGCAGCTTACCTATATCAAAAACATGAACCTGGGTTTTGATAAATCTAATCTGTTGTACATGCCTATGACTGGAGAAATGTGGGGTAAACAGCAGGCTCTTAAAACTGAATTAAAGAAAAATCCTCTTACTGCGAGTTATTCAATTACCAATGATTTACCGACAAATCTGACTAGTGGCGCCGTTAATGTGCAATGGGAAGGAAAAGATCCCAAATCGCAGGTTGTTTTTCCTACACTATTTGTTGATGAAAATTTTCTTGATGTTTTTCAAATGAAAATGCTTAATGGCAGAAGCTTTTCGACCGAATTTAAAGCGGATACGAATAATTTTATTCTGAATGAAAGAGCGGTACAAATAATGGGGATGAAAGTAGCAGACGCTGTTGGCAAACCGCTTAGTTTATGGGATACAAAAGGCACTATCATCGGGATAGTGAAAGATTTTAATTATAAGCCAGTGCAAAATCCGATAGAACCTTTGATTATCGGTTTAAACAAATGGGGAGGTATTACCGTGGTGCGAACAAAACCTGGTCAAACTGAAGCAACAATAAAAGCATTAGAAAAAATTAGTGCAGACTTAAATCCGGCATATCCATTTTCTTATGGTTTTCTTGACCAGGACCTGGCCAATCTCTACCAGGGAGAACATCGTATGGGCAGGCTCTTCAACCTGTTTGCCATACTAGCCATATTTATTTCCTGTATGGGATTATATGGTTTATCAGCATTTATGGCAGAACAACGTACCAAAGAGATAGGAGTTAGAAAAGTATTGGGTGCATCGATTTTTAAGGTTGTGTATTTATTATCAACCGGGTTTACAAGACTTATACTAATTGCAGTAGTGATAGCGGTTCCTGTTGCATGGTTTGCCATTAATAGCTGGCTGAAAAGCTTTGCC
>DASYQG010000088.1:0-9145 GCA_036005825.1 Chitinophagaceae bacterium
CAAACGATTAGCGCCATGATCAGAGAAATTTGCTTCGCCCAAACAATACAAGCCCGGAATAGTTGTCATTAATTCATAATCCACCCATAAACCACCCATTGTATAATGCACGGCAGGGTAAATTCTCATTGGTATCTCGTATGGATTTTCGCCGGTTATCTTTTCATACATGTCAAAAAGATTACCATACTTTTCTTTTACTACTTCTTTACCCAACTTAATGACCGTTGCCTCATCTACATTTTCCAAACCCTGCTTTCCAACTTCGATGTGACCATATCTTTTAATAGCATCCGTATAATCCAAATAAACAGCTTGTTTCGATGTACCTACCCCATAACCAGCATCACATCTTTCTTTTGCAGCTCTTGATGCCACATCTCTTGGCACCAAATTTCCAAATGCAGGATATCTTCTTTCCAAATAATAATCTCTTTCTTCTTCAGGAATTTCGTTCGCCTTGCGATTATCTCCTTGTTTCTTTGGCACCCAAATACGACCATCATTTCTCAATGATTCACTCATCAATGTCAATTTACTTTGATGATCGCCTGTAACAGGGATACATGTTGGATGTATTTGTGTGAAACAAGGATTACCAAACCACGCACCTTTCTTATGAGCTTTCCATATAGCTGTTACATTACAGCCCATTGCATTCGTACTGAGATAAAAAACATTTCCATAACCACCGGTACAAAGCATTACTGCATGTCCAAAAAATCTTTCTAATTTACCTGTTACCAAATTGCGACAAATAATTCCTCTTGCTTTTCCGTCGATAGTTACCACATCGAGCATTTCATGGCGGCTATACATTTTTACATTGCCCAACGCAACTTGTCTTTCCATTGCCTGGTAGGCACCGATCAATAATTGCTGGCCGGTCTGCCCCGCAGCATAGAAAGTTCTTTGCACTTGCGTACCACCAAATGAACGATTACTCAACAAACCACCGTACTCTCTTGCAAATGGTACACCCTGCGCCACACATTGATCAATAATATTTGTACTCACTTCTGCAAGGCGATGAACATTCGCTTCTCTTGCACGATAGTCGCCGCCTTTTATGGTATCATAAAATAAACGAAATACACTGTCACCATCATTCTGGTAATTCTTTGCTGCGTTGATACCGCCCTGCGCAGCGATGCTGTGTGCACGACGTGGTGAATCCTGGAAACAAAATGCTTTTACGGAGTAACCCAATTCTCCCAGTGCTGCTGCTGCTGATGCACCCGCCAACCCGGTACCAACGATTATTACTTCAATCTTGCGTTTATTCGCCGGGTTCACCAACTTGCAGTGGCCTTTGTAATAAGTCCATTTGTCATCTAAAGGAACTCCTTGTGGAATTTTTGCGTCTGGCATAAAACCGTTTATGGTTTATAGTTTATAAGTTTATTGTTATGTAACCAGCTTTTGTACTTCTTATCATCTTTTGTTGTTTCCAATTTGCTGCTTCGCCACGCAAATTGCTCACTTGTACGTTTAGTAATTCTGCTGAGCAGAATTGTTATAGTACAAGAGTGCGACGCAACATAAGCTTAATAGCAGTACTCAGCTTTGTTCATAATAAATCTCAATAAAGAACTATTTAATATTCACCATTGACCACTCACTATTCACTACCCGATCCATCCCATCTTAAAACTCAATGGCATTAATGCAAAGATCAATGGAACGATAATTGAAAATCCAACGCCTATTGCATTGACCATATTCAAATATTTTTTGTTGTGTAAACCAATTGTTCTGAATGCACTTTGAAATCCATGCATAAGATGCCATGCAAGCGAAATGCAGCCAAGAATATAAACGATCACGATCCACCATTCACTGAAAGTTGCTTTCATTAAATGGAACATATCATGCCCGATAAATCCATTTGATAAGAGTATTGGCTCTTCTATGCCTGTATGTGTAAATCTTGATGGGATCCAAAAATGCCACCAATGAAGAAGTAAAAAGATCAAAAGTATAGTTCCCAGTAACCCCATTGAACGGCTATACCATTTGCTGCCCCGATTGCCGAGATGCATCTCGTACCCTATTTTTCTCTTTGCCCTGTTTTGAAATTCAACAGCAAGTCCCTGGATGATATGAATGAAAAATCCTGCAAACAATACAATTTCCATGATCCGTATGACGACATTCCTGGCCATAAATTGAGCAGCACGATTGAACATATCGCCATCATCAGTGCTGTCAAATGCATCTTTAAAAATACAGGCATTCACACTCACATGTACTACCAAAAAAGTAATAAGAAACAAACCCGTCAAAGCCATTACAATCTTTTTGCCAATCGAAGAAGTGAACAATTCAGACCAGTTCATAAATCGGTGTAGTTTAAATAGAACTATTTAATTGCGCTAAAGATATAGAAGTTTAAGAATAAAAAAATTGATTTTGACAAGGTGACTCAAAAAATCAATTTTGCTTTACCCAGATATAACAAATATCTTTTAACGACATCAATCAACCCGGCAATCGTGCCTGCTCAACAGCATCAATTTTTTTAAACAGGTGGAATGGCTTATAAGTACGCCACTCAGGGATTTCCATTAATTCCAGATAGCGGTTGAGTCTTGCTTTTTTAAAATCATGTTGCGTTGCTTCAGGCATGTTCAGAATAACGATCCACCCATGCTCATCTGAAGTTTCTTCATACCATTCTTCATAATAATCCCTGTCGCCGCTATGGAAGTTTAATACATTTTCTGCGATCAATATGAATTTATTGATACCCTGCAACTCAAAAACATCGATCACCTCCCGTTTGAGTATCATAATATCGTTTTCAATTGCGTCATTCCATTCACCAATGAGTTCGATGATGGCATATTTTTCATCATAATCGGCTATCAACACTTTCATATAAAGTGTCTTACTTCCAAATTCATCCCACTGAGGGTGTATATAATAATTATAAACGGTCTGGGTAAATTCAAACTCAGAATGTACCTGGCCATAGAAAGGAGAACGCTGATCTTCCTCGCTTACGTAAATATGACGCCAATTATAAAAAGGTTCTATATCATGCATACACAAAAACTCCTGTGCAAAGATACATCAGCATTGATGAATGTATCAATAGCAAAAGTTTAAAAGTTGGTAAATTAAAGTGTGAAAAAATAAATAATGAAATGTTGGTTAATCCAATAGAAAATTCTTAAATGTTTCATATGAGGCGTTCATCTTAATGCTTTTCTTCTCATTTTTCATCAGTGATAATATAGAAGATGGGGTATCAATTTTGCTTGACGTAGCCTTCTCGACTGCATCCGGAAATTTTACAGGATGTGCGGTTTCAAGAAAAATACCTTTTCTACCGGGATGTGTTTGTAAAAATCTTTTAAGTGATAAGTAACCAACAGCACCATGAGGGTCCAACAAATATTTTGATCGTTCGTAAACTTCATTAATAGTTTCCAATGTTTCCTCATCACTGATGCTATATGATGAAAGATTTTTAGCGATATCAGGAAATTGATGATGAAAGATCTCAAGGATACGAATGAAATTACTTGGATTGCCAACATCCATTGCATTGGAAATTGTTGGTATGGCAGCTTGTGTCTGAAAGATCTCTGTGTGCAAATATTTTGTTACAGTATCATTTACATTACAGGCTGCAATAAAATGATGCACAGGCAGACCTGATTGTTTTGCCAAAATACCGGCGCAGATATTTCCAAAATTTCCGCTTGGAACAGAAATGACTGGTGCATGATCTTTATCAGTCCATTGTTTATATGCAAAGAAATAATAGAACTGTTGCGGCAGCCAGCGAGCCACATTTATTGAGTTAGCAGAAGTAAGAAATAGTTTATTATTTATTTCTTCATCAGCAAAAGCTTGTTTTACCATTTGCTGGCAATCATCAAAATTTCCTTCGATCTCTAATGCATGAATATTTTTCCCGAGAGTTGTCAATTGTTTTTCCTGCACCGGGCTCACCTTACCCGATGGATAAAGAATAATTACATCAACGCCGGGAACATCATAAAAGCCATTAGCGACGGCTCCTCCGGTATCACCCGAAGTAGCAACCAGTACGGTCACTTTTTTATTCTCATCTTTTAAAAAATATCCAAGACAGCGACTCATGAATCTTGCGCCAACATCTTTAAAAGCAAGTGTAGGGCCATGAAAAAGTTCAAGTGAATAAATATTCTCATTGACTTTTACTAATGGAATGGAAAAACTTACTGTTTCGCTTACTATTTTAAAAAGATCATCATCATTTATTTCATTTGTTACATACGGTTTGATCACACGAAAAGCGATTTCTTCATTTGATATCCTTTCAATGTCATCGATCAATCCTTTATCAACTTGTGGAATTGTTTCAGGAAAATAAAGTCCTTTATCAGGCGCCTGTCCCCTGATCGTTGCTTCTTTGAATGATGCTAATGGTGATTCTTTGTTCGTGCTGTAATATTTCATCCAACTACCTCCACTCCTTTTTTATTAATTGTAGTTACATAAGTATTAAAATCAATTCCTATTTTTCTATATACTTCTTTCATAACTGATTCTACACTCTTTGCGGTTGCTTCATCTTTACTCAACATAAAAACAGATGGGCCAGAACCGGAAATACCACCGCCCAATGCTCCTGCATCTTTACATTTGTTTTTCACCTCATCAAAACCGGGAATTAAAATACTGCGAACCGGTTCAATGATCACATCTTCGAGTGAACGGCCGATAAGATCAAGATCATATTTTAAAAATCCAGTTACAAGTCCGGCAATATTTCCCCATTGACGTATGGCATCCTTTAGTAAAATTTGCTGACGAAGAATTTGTCTTGCATCGGAAGTCCTTACTTCAATTTGCGGATGAACAACCGTAACAAAAAGATCAGGAGAAGGAATCGAAATAATATCTAATGGGAAAATTGAACGTATCAAACTTACGCCACCAAAAATACAAGGGGCAATATTGTCAGCATGTTTTACTCCTGAGGCGAGCTTTTCTCCATTCATTGCGAACTGAACCAATTCATCGTTCGAAAAAATATTACCGAGCAAATGATTAGCCGCTACTGCTGCACCTGCTGCACTTGCTGCACTACTTCCTATTCCGCTACCGGGCTTTATATGCTTTTCGATTTCAATTTCAAAGCCAATTTTGTTTTCCATCCTTTCCATCACAGATAACAGAACAACTCCTGCCACATTTTTTTCCGGCTCAGTAGGTAAATTGAAACTGTCTTTATTATGAATTATTACAGTGGGGTCATCAAGCAATTTCACTTTCATCACATCATAAGGCTCCTTCAATGCGAGGCCAAGAATATCGAATCCGCAAACAAGATTAGCAACGGTGCCGGGAGAATGTACAGTTACAGTTTTCATTTTACATTTTTACAGCTCTTAAAATATCAGCAAAAACTCCGCTGGCAGTAACCTCCGCACCGGCCCCAGCTCCTTTCACCACCATTGGCTGATCTTTATAACGATCAGTGTAAAACAATACTACATTATCTTTTCCATACAAGTGATAAAGATCATGCTTTGGATCTATGTGCTGTAAACCAACAGAGGCTTTGCCTTCATTATAAGAAGCAACAAATTTTAATTTGCAGCCTGCAGCATTTGCTTTTTCAAATATCTTTTTAAAATGAGCTTCTTCTTTTCCCATTGCATTATAAAAATCATCCACTGTTCCTTTCATGCATGATTCGGGCATAAAAGAATTATTACTGATCTCACCCATTTCGATTTTTTCTCCTGCCTCTCTGGCAAGTATCATGATCTTCCGCATTACATCAGTACCACTGAGGTCAAGTCGCGGATCAGGTTCGGTATAACCTTCATCTTGTGCCTGCTTCACTACATCAGCAAATTTTCTTTTCCCATCATAATTATTAAAAACAAAATTGAGGGTACCGCTAAGAACTGCTTCTATACGGTGAACTCTATCGCCGCTATTGAGCAGATCATTCAGCGAGGCAATGACAGGTAATCCTGCTCCCACATTCGTTTCAAAAAGAAAATGACAATTGAATTCTCTTGCAATGTCTTTTAGCTTTTTATAATTATCATAAGCAGAAGAGGCGGCTACTTTATTACAAGCGACAACTGAAATACTTTTTCTTAATAATTGCTCGTAAACATTTGCCACAGGTTCACTGGCTGTAATATCCACAAAAATTGAATTGCGAAGATTACGTTCGATGATCTCATTTATGAACTGTTGAATATCGGCATTCTTTGCATCGCTTACTTTTTGCTCCCATTGTGAAAGATTGATACCGTTTTCATCGATCAGCATTTTCCTGCTATTGCAAATGCCAACAACATTTACAACCAGCTTCATTTGTTTTTGTAAAAACTCCAGTTGCTTTTGCAATTGTCCGAATAATTTTTTACCGACATTACCGGTACCTACAATAAATAGATTGACTTGCTTATAAGTTGTTTCAAAGAATTCTTCATGCAATACGTTGATGGCTTTCTTCACATCTTTTGTAGCAATTACTGCAGAAATGTTTTTTTCCGAAGAACCTTGTGCAATTGCACGGATGTTCACCCCATTTCTTCCCATAGCACTAAACATACGACCACTGATACCTGGGTGACTTTTCATATTCTCTCCGACGAGTGCAACGATAGAGAGGTCCATTTCAATTTTTAAAGGCTCAACTTTTTGCAAAACAATTTCATTTACAAATGCAGCGTCAACCGCTTGCTTTGCCTTTTGCGCAGATGCCGCATCGATGCCAACACAGATTGAATGCTCGGAAGAGCTTTGCGTAATAAGAATAACATTTATTTTTTCATTGCTCAATGCTTCAAACAATCTCTTTGAAAACCCCGGGATGCCGATCATACCGCTTCCTTCCAGACTTATTAACACAATGCTGTTGATGCTTGAAATACCTCTTACGATGTTCCCATTCTTTGTAGAAACAGATTCGATCAATGTGCCTTCATCTGCTGGTGCAAAAGTGTTTTTGATCCAAACGGGGATTCCCAAACTCATTACAGGTTGAATAGTTGGCGGGTAAATCACTTTCGCACCGAAATGTGAAAGCTCCATTGCTTCCTGGTAAGAAATATGAGGGATGATGCGTGCATTATTTGTAAGACGTGGATCTGCTGTCATCATTCCGCTTACATCTGTCCATATTTCCAGCACACTTGCTTTAACAGCAGATGCAATAATCGCAGCCGTAAAATCAGAACCGCCACGACCAAGCGTTGTGGTCACTCCATTTTTATCGGTAGCAACAAAACCGGGTAAAATAAATAGTAAAGAACTCTGTGAATTAAAATAATCATTTATTTTATTATTCGTTACACCATAATCAACCTCAGCTGCAGTAAAAGAAGAGTTGGTTAGAATTAATTCACGGGAATCTTTCCATGTTGCAGCAATGCCATCACTATTAAATTTTGCAGCAATGATCTGAGAAGAAATTAATTCGCCATAGCTGCTGATCCGGTCTTTTGTTCTGGGCGTTAATTCTCCTAATAAGAAAACCCCGTTGCAGATATCTTCTATTTCATTACAACTCTTTTTTACCAAGCTTAACAGGTGGCTTTGTTGCGCTACAGGGATTAATAATTTTACTGCTTCAAGGTGTCTTTGTTCGATCACCAATAATTTCTCCTTGTATGTTTCATCGCCGGCAGCTGCTAAAGCTGCGGCATTAAGCAAAAGATCGGTTATGCCACCCAAGGCAGATACTACTACGATCGTCCTGTCTTTTTTTATCGTCTCTTTTACAATGGCGACAACTTTTGAAATATTTTCAGCATTAGCTACGGATGTACCGCCGAATTTTAAGACCTGCATATTATTTTGTTGAAATGATTTTATAAAGTTACTTAAGCGACTTTTGTCGTTTACAGCTAATTGCCCTTTGTTTGATATGGTAATTTACAATCCGCTTAGCGGATTGTAGTTGTAGATGTAGTGGCAATGGCAAATGAATTACCAGTTGCCGAAGAAGGAACGATATGTAAACAATATAATTTCACTACTGAACCGTTAGGCTTACAAGATAAAAAAGAAAACCAATAACACTCGTTATTTTGAAGAATTTTCAACGGCTTTTTTTACACTGCCGTATTTCAAAAGAAGCTCTTTGGCGTTATCGTAATTATTCATCTTTAGCTTTTCCATCAGCATCTTGGTACCGCGATCAACCAACTTTTCGTTAGTAAGCTGCATGTTAACCATTTTATTATCTTCCACTCTGCCAAGTTGGATCATAATAGCAGTGGAGATCATATTCAATACCAGTTTTTGAGATGTACCGCTTTTCATTCTTGTGCTACCAGTGACGAATTCAGGTCCCACTTCAATCTCAACGGGGTAATCAGCCACCCTTGCTAATGGTGAACCCGGATTATTCGTAATACTCCCCGTTAGTATGCCGCGGGACTTGCAGCCTTCTAAGGCTCCCAATACATAGGGAGTGGTGCCGCTTGCAGCAATCCCTATCACAAAGTCTTTATCTGAAATATTATTTTTAACCAAGTCATTCCAACCTTCTTCTTTGTTATCTTCTGCATATTCAACCGCCATAGTAATAGCTTTATCACCACCGGCAATGATCGCATTCACCAATCCATAAGGAACTCCATAAGTTGGGGGACATTCACTGGCATCTACTACGCCAAGTCTGCCACTTGTACCTGCGCCAACATAAAACAATCTTCCGCCGCTAAGCATTTTATCGCTGGCTGCTTCTACTAATTTTTCAATTTGCGGGATCGCTTTTTCAATTGCATAGGGGACTGTTTTATCCTCGTTATTTATATTTACTAAAAGCTCTGCCACGGGCATTTTATCTAAATGCCGGTAATTACTTGGTTGCTCGGTTATTCTTTCAAATGACATAATAAACTCCTCTTAACTGTGATATGCTACTAATCCTTCCATCGGGTTCTTTATAACCCTACCCAATTCGAATTCATAAGTGTTGCAAAGGTGCTGCAACACGTCCTTAAAACCAAATGCTACACTGCCAACAAAATGAATGGGCATTATCCACGATTCTCCAAACTTACAAAGATGATAAAAGAAAAATTCATTCAGCCCATCTTCAATAATATTATCGATCATATAATGACCCCTGTTTTCTGCAAGAAAAATTGTAAAAGAGGCAAGGTAGCGGTTA
>DASYQG010000089.1:0-3724 GCA_036005825.1 Chitinophagaceae bacterium
CTGCTGCGGAAGATGTTTTGCAAAAATTTATTGGATGGTGTAAACTAGGTCCGCCAAAAGCAAGGGTGGATGAAGTCATTGTTGAAGAAGTCACTCTTGAAGAGTCTAATGGTTTCAGGATAATCAGGTAACTTTCAAAAATCATCTTTCATGCGCAATTCAATTTTTTTATACCTCCTTATATTTTCTATTGATGCAAATGCCCAAAATCTAAAATCCGGAGGAGTACTAAAACCAGAGCAAGCCATCATGGACATCCGTCATTATACTGTTGCGCTGGATGTTAACCCAAACGAGAAATCAATTAACGGATATACTGAAATAGATCTGAATCTTCTAAAACCAACCAGCAATTTGTTATTTGATTTCTGGCATGGACTTACTATTTCACAACTTTGGGTAAATGGAAAAACTCAAAACTATACTCATACCAACGATGATTATTTAAAAATTCCACTATCACAGAAATTACCAGTGGGAAAAGTAAAAGTGAAAGTTGCTTATGGGGGTAAACCAGCTATTGCTGTTAGGCCGCCATGGACCGGAGGATTTCAATGGGAAAAAGATTCAAAAGGAAATCCATGGATTTCCATTACCTGCCAGGGTGAGGGAGCCAAAATTTATTTTCCCTGTAAAGATCATCCAAGTGATGAACCGAACGAAGGAGCCGATATGATCATTACTGTTCCCAAAGGATTGGTAGTAACGGCGCCTGGTGTTTTACAAAAAGTAACCACCGAAAAAGAAAAATCAACTTACCATTGGAAAACAAATTATACGATCAGCAACTATTGCATTCTTTTCAATATTGGTAAATACAAACTGGCAAAGAGAACATACACAACTGTTGATGGCAATAAAGTGCCGATGGAATATTACGTGCTGGAAGAAAATGCTGATAAAGCGGAACATCTTCTTGATGTTTTTGAACAATCATGCCATATACAGGAAAAATATTTTGGCGAATATCCGTGGGTAAAAGAAGCTATTCGTGCTTCTGAAACGCCACACCTTGGAATGGAACATCAAACCAATATTGCTTACGGAAATAAATATCGCTATGAAAAATTGGGAGGTAAAGATTTCGATTGGTTGCTTCATCATGAATTTGGTCATGAATGGTGGGCAAATAAAGTAACTAATCGTGATTGGGCACATATGTGGATACAGGAAGGGATCTGCGTTTTTGGCGATGCTATGGCAACAAGGGAATTAGCTGGTGAAGAAGCATACATGGAAAAAATGAGGCAGACAGCAAAGAATACATCAAATAAACTTCCTGTTGTAAGAGGAGACCAGGTTGATTCTGATAGCGCTTACCAGGGAGATATTTATGGGAAGGGAGCTTTCTTTATGCATACCCTTCGTTATATCATGGGTGATGATAAATTTTTTCCAACACTGAAAAAATTAGCGACCGATCCGCAATACACCTATGACAACACGGTAGTAACAGCAGACGTAGAAAAACTTTTTAGCGGAGCTTATGGCAAAAGCCTTGAGCCATTGTTTCATTTATTTCTTTACACTACTGATATGCTTGAAGTATCTGTAAAGAAAACAAAGGAAAACGAATACCAGGTTAAGCTGCTGAATCTTGATATGTCAATTCCCATAGACATACAAACTGATTCTGGCATACAGCGAACAATGGTTGATAAAAAAGGAACTACAATAACGAGCAAATCAAACATCCAAATTGATCCAAAAGTGTTTTACCTGAAAAAAGTCATCAGTGAATAATTATACTTATGAATTAACAAAATTCATAAGTACTGAGAGTTAAATTTGTGCCCCTGATTTACTATGGCTACCAGCAAAAAAAAGAAAGATAAATACTTCAAATGGGCCGTGCTTATTATCTTACTTGTTGCCTTAGCAGCCGTTTATGGAGGGTATGAATGGTGGAAGAATCGGCGATCTAAATTTGTGCGTTATCCTGCTTTTGGTATTTCCATCCCGGAGAATTATTTAATACACGGTATAGATGTTTCCAAATACCAGGAAACTATTTCATGGGAATCAGTAAAGGAAATGAAAGTGAGAAATGTGCAACTTGGCTTTGTATTTATCAAAGCCACAGAAGGAATTGTAAATACAGACCCGCAGTTTAAAAGAAATTGGAAAAAATCTAAACAGGCAGGAATGATCCGCGGCGCCTATCATTTTTTTCTTGCAACAAAAGACGGAAGAGAACAGGCCGAAAATTTTATTAGCATGGTTGACCTGGAAGAAGGCGACCTTCCACCGGTAGTGGATATAGAACAAACCTATGGAGTCAACCCCGTTATTCTAAAAAAGGAGTTGAAAGAATGGCTTGATGTGATAGAATATTATTACAAGGCAAAGCCGATCATTTATACAGGTGTTGATTTTTATTCAAGATATCTCGGCAAAGAATTTAATGCCTATCCTTTGTGGGCGGCGCATTATTATCAATATGATACTCCACGTATCGATCGTAATTGGGATTTTTGGCAACACAGTGAAGAAGGCAGGGTGAATGGTATTCTTTCGAAAGTTGACTTCAATGTTTTTAATGGCGATTCGCTGCAATTCAGAAGTATTTTAATGGCTAAATAGTTTACCTCTCTTTATAATTGACTTACCTTGGCAACAATCAAACTGAACGCATAATGTTTGGAATGGATCCGGAAGTAGCAAGGTATTTCAGGAAAATACTTCGTTCTCTTTTTGCTTTCCTAATGTGGCTTTTTATAAATGTTACAGCCGGTATTTATTTTGAATTGGCTTACAGCAACAACTTCTCTTCTTTCGTTCACATACTTTTTTTTGTATGGCTCACCTTAAGTCTTGCCTTATTGCTTTGGTATTTGTATAAAATATGGAGTTAGTAAGATAATTCCGATTCGTTAATTTTTTGTATCAAGTATCAGGGGTGTATTTCCTTTTCCCATAACTATAATCTTAGCGTTTTGAGATATAGCAATTTCTTTTAAAGCTTTTATTTGTTCGTATTGTAATTGTTGATCAGTTAATCCCTGGTTAATGATCCGCTGGTAATCCGCAATACCTTGTGCTTCCACTCTCTTTCTTTCAGCCTCTTGTTTTTCTTTTTGCAGAACGAATTGCATTTTCTGCGCTTCCTGCTCTGCATTGATCTTGCCTTCAATTGTGGCTTTTACCGATTGAGGCAATGTGATATTTCTAACAAGCAACTGCTCAAGGAACAATCCTCTTTTCCTAAAATCATCTTCAATACTCTTAAAAATTCTATTCTGAAATTCGTCCCGTTTGGTGGAATAAAGCGCTATTGCTTCGTAATAAACAGAGTTATCCCGGATCTTTGTTCGTGTTAAGGGACGGACTATCTTATCTACATAGTTAACACCTGTTTCTTTCACCAGCCTTGGCGCATCTGCTTCCGTAAGACGGAAGAGAACAGTCAGGTCAATGGTTACCTCGAGACCATCAGCCGTCAAAACCCTGATGGCATCATCTCCGTTCTTTGCGCCTTCATCGTGAATTCCACTCATCGTATAGTTTTGAGTCTTGATATCAAGAAGAGTTACTTCAATCAAAGGATTTATCATGTGAAGTCCGCTATGCAGCACATCATTTTGCACTTTGCCAAAAAGTTTCTTTACGCCTACCTGCCCGGCATCAATTTGTACGATCGATCCAATAAGTACACCAACAATCATAATGATTACTCCAACAATTCTTATAATTCCTCCATAACGCTGAGCTGCGCCCGGGTTTC
>DASYQG010000090.1:0-1910 GCA_036005825.1 Chitinophagaceae bacterium
TTTTTTAAAAACCCCGATAACCTCAAACTTTGGCTTGGCGGTTTTCAACGATTCGACCAAATAAGTGGAACTCCCGGAACGGTTGGAGCAAAAGCGAAGCATTATTTTCTTGAAAAAGGAAAAGAATTAGTGATGGATGAAGAAATTATAGAAGAAATTTCAGAGAAAAAATTTGTAGGTACGCTTAGTTCGCCAATGATGGTAAATACAGTAACAAATTATTTTAACGACCTGGGAAATAATAAAACAGAATATTCACTATCATCCGATACACAATTCAAAGGATTTTTCTGGAAACAGGTTGGTCCACTGATGAAAGGAGAGTTTAAAAAACGACAGGAAAATGATCTCCAAAGATTAAAACAAGTATTGGAAAGCCGATAATGAAAAAATCCCGGTGATTATGCCGGGATTTTTTTATGATTTATTTTTTCCGTTTAAATGTTCCTTCCATAAATATCATTTCCTTTCCGTCTGGACCGGTACCATACATTTTTAATGTATAGTTATTGTCGTCAGTAATTTTCATTACCTCACGAATATCAGAATCTTTGCCGTTCGCCGGATTGGTTTGTTTTCCTGTTAGGGTAAGTGATTTTGTAGCGTCATCATAAGTGCCTGTCATAAATATCATTCCTGAACCCATATTATCAATCCAGGTATTTACGAACATTTTCTTTGCATTATCATAACCCATAATGCTGTGCCCCTGGAAAGGCATACCCATCATATTGCCGCTAAAATCGCCAACCTGGTATAATCCGTTCATGATCGTCTTTGTTACATTTGTAGCTTTTGATTTCTCAGGTTTTGTCGGATCCATATATCCTGTAATATCAGCTTCCCAGTTGCCATTAAATTTTGCCATCCATTTGTGCATCGGTCCTGGAGTCATAAAGTCCTGGTATGCCTTCATTTCTTCAGCAGTCTGTGCCTGTAAATTTTTAACGGCAGTAAGTAAAAGAATTGAGCAGAGAGTTAAGGTTATCCGTTTCATAAAATAAAATTTAGGACGAAAAAGGTACAACTTCTTTATTATTCACAATTGCTTTTTTGATGAAATCCTAAATTTTGTTGATAAATCAGCAGACAAATAAGTAAGATGACTGATCGTCGTTTCAACGTAACTTTGATTTCAATTCTATGGGAGTCTTAAGACAAATAGCAGAATATCTTTATATCCGCAAGCCGGATCCTAACAGGCCCAATACAGATTTTATAAGAAAAATGCATTGGATAAACAGAACAAGCATCCTGATCTTTATTCTTTGTCTGATCTTGTTGGCAATAAAATTATTTTTCTAAACTAAAATTATAGATGAGTTGCGCAGCTTTTGCCGACGCATTTCCTTTTTCACTTAAGAGATTTCTAAGATCAGTATAATCTTTTTTCAATTGTAAGATCCGTTGTTCATTCGTGAGTAATTCGTATAGTTCAAGTTGCAGGTTTTTCACATTCATATCATGCTGTATCAATTCCTTTACCACTAGTTTGTCCATGATAAGATTTACAAGTGAAATGTATTTTACTTTCACTAATCGTCTTCCAATTTCATAGGAAAGCAAAGAACCCTTATAACAAACCACTTCTGGGACGCCAAACAAAGCAGTTTCAAGTGTTGCAGTCCCCGATGTTACCAATGCTGCTTTGGCAAGCATTAGCAGACCATAAGTTTTCCCTGATACGGCACTTACATTATTATAGGGATCTAATAAGGAAGAATAAAAATTATCGTCAACTCCCGGTGCTTTGGCAACGATAAATTGATAAGAAGGGAATGATTTACTTACTTCCAGCATTACAGGAAGTTTTTTTAATATCTCCTGTTTACGACTTCCAGGCAGAAGTGCAATGATCGGTTTATCAGAAAGTTTTTGACTTTCAACTTTCAACTTTGAACTTTCAACTA
>DASYQG010000091.1:0-16832 GCA_036005825.1 Chitinophagaceae bacterium
CACTACACAGAGTGAGATTCTATTTCCAATTTTTTACTTCCTTATACAATACGGTATAAAAAGAGACAAATCCTTCCCAAAAATTGCGGATCGATTCAGAGATAACTTTCATGGTGGATGATTTAAGGTTAATCGAACATAAAACTACTGAAAGCAATCATTTAATAGGCAACACTTAACTACCACTTTCGTGGTATTTTTCTCCACGCCTGTGAATTTAGATTTGTCAAAAAATTATTTTGGTCGGGTTTTTGACCTTTTCATAGACAAATTGCCGGACCAATGGGAATAGATAAAGAAATAAAACAAGCAACGTTTCGGAATAATCAGAATAAAGCGATGGTGAACATCATGTTTACCCATGCGTGGATGGTGGATCATATAAAGAGCTTTGTAAAATCAGAGAACATTACTCCTCAGCAATATAATATACTCCGCATATTACGAGGCGCAGGCGAACCTCTATCTACATTACAGTTGCGGGAAAGAATGCTTGATAAAATGAGTGATACCAGCCGTATTGTTGAAAGAATGGTTTCAAAAGGCCTGGTGCAAAAAGCAGTTTCTGAAAAAGATAAACGAATGGTGGATGTGATCATTACGCCGCAGGGCTCCGAATTACTTGAAAACCTTGACAGGAGAAACGAGGAGCTGGATGCTGTAGTAAATCACCTTTCTGATGATGAGCTGGAAACGTTAAATAATCTTTTGGATAAACTTCGAAATAATCATTGATGTATCTTCGCTTTGAACTGACCCAAAATTCAAAGCATGAAATTATCGAGCCGCCGTACTGTTTTATTAGCCTGTCTTTTTTTATTTACTTCAAACTTATTTTCTCAGTCCAAACCTGAGTTTCGCGGTGTTTGGATTGCGTCGGTTGATAATATTGATTGGCCGCTGAAAGGAATGACAAACCCTGACAGCCAGCGAACCGAGTTTATCCGCCAATTAGAAATGCATAAAAGCAATGGCATGAATGCTGTGATAGTGCAGGTAAGACCGGCTGCAGATGCATTTTATCCTTCACAATTGGAACCCTGGAGTCAATGGCTAACAGGAGTACAAGGTCAGCCGCCTTCGCCTTATTATGATCCGCTTGAATTCATGATAAAAGAAACCCATAAGCGGGGAATGGAGTTTCATGCATGGTGTAACCCTTACAGGGCTGATTTTAAAATTGGCGCTTCGTCTATTGCACCGAACCATGTTACAAAAATTCATCCTGAATGGTTTTTAGAATATGGCGATAAAAAATATTTTGATCCTGCCAATAAAGAGGTGCAAAAATTTGTGGTGAAAGTAGTCACTGATATTGTTCATCGCTATGATGTAGATGCCATTCACATGGATGATTATTTTTACCCGTATAGAATTGCAGGTAAAGAATTTCCCGATGACGAATCTTATAAAAAGTCAAAAAGCAGCCTCAATAAAGATGACTGGCGGAGGAGTAATGTGGATTCAATTATGAAAATGCTTGCTATTGCTATCAAAAAAGAGAAGCCCTGGGTACAGTTTGGTATTTCACCATTCAGTGTATGGAGAAATAAAGACAAAGACCCAAGAGGCAGTGATAGCAAGGCTGGTCAAACTAATTATGATGATCTCTATGCGGATATTTTATTATGGTTGAAAGAAAAATGGGTTGATTATGTGGCGCCGCAGCTTTACTTAGAAATAGGTCATGATAAAATTGATTATGCAAAGATGCTGGAGTGGTGGAGTAAAAACTCTTATGGCCGTAAACTATACATCGGTCTTGGCATTTATCGTTCGGGCAGCAATGCGGCATGGAAAAATCCTAACGAATTGCCCAACCAGATAAAGCTGTTGCGGCAATACTCTAATGTACAGGGAAGCATTTATTTTAGCAGTAAGTCATTTAATAATAATCCTAATGGATGGAGTGATAGTTTGAAAAATAACTATTACAGGCTGCCTGCAAAAGTTCCGGAGATCGAATGGTTACCTAAGAATCCTAATCAAAATAATTCTATTTCTTCCCTTCCAGGTGATTCACATAATCAAGCGAGCCAAGCCGGAAACGCAAAGGGACAGAAGTGATCTTTTCAAATTGAATTTCTTTTTTACAAAAGAATCCGAGATTATCTGCATAAAAAGATTGCTGAATATTTGGAACACTTAATAAAAACCTTGAGTCACTTGTCTTTAAAGAATCATTGTTATCCTTCTTTTGAATGTGATTATCCAAATGAAGTCGATTCTCATAATTAAATTTTTTTAAGACTTCGTAATTAGTAGGTAATTTTTTATAATAATTTAATTTTATATCATAGTGGGTATCGGGTTGACTTCCACCACGAACAAACGTAAAACTAATATCAGCCCTCATCTTACCGCATGATGTGTCCTGCGAAAAAATTTTTCCAGTTAACATTAACAAGACAACAAGAATAATATTTATTCGTTGCAGCAACTTAATTTTATTTGTATGTAAATTTACGGCCTGATTTTTGATATTTGGCCCGATTTTTTCAAAAGGGCCTAATTAACCTGAGGAACCACAATAAGCAACCATGGCTCTGAGTCAAAATTTACAGCAAAAGCTTCTACAAAAATTATCGCCCCAGCAGATTCAGCTTATGAAACTGCTGCAAGTCCCTACAGCTAACCTGGAAGAAAGGATAAAAGAAGAAATGGAGGAAAACCCCGCCCTGGAGCAGGAAGATGAAAACCATGATGATCACGAGGAAGCAAAAGATGAATTTACAGAGAACGCAGATGAAAATTTTGAAGAACCGGATGGCAGCGAAAACGATTATGACAATATAGACATCAGCGAATATGTGAAAGAAGGTGATGATGATATTGCCGATTATAAAATGCGGGATGATAATTACGGAAGCGATGATGATGATAAGAAAACAATTCCTTTTAAAACGGAAACAAGTTTTTATGAAACCCTGCTTGACCAGCTCGGTTTATTGAAATTGGATGAAAAGGAACAAAAGATCGCAGAACAAATTGTAGGCAGCATTGATGAAGATGGTTATCTGCGCAGGGAAACCACCGCCATTGTTGATGACCTTGCATTTCGGCAGAATGTAATGACAACGGAAGAAGAAGTTGAAAGCCTGATAAAACGTATTCAGCATTTTGACCCTCCCGGCGTGGCGGCAAGAGATCTGCAGGAATGTTTATTACTTCAATTGAACCGGCTGCAGGATGAAGGAAAAAATGTAAACGTTGCTATTAAAGCTATTTCAAAATACTTTGATGAGTTCACTAAAAAGCACTACGAAAAAATACAGCGTGGTCTTGATCTTAATGACGAGCAATTAAAAGAAGTAATGCAGCAGATCACCCGCCTGAACCCAAAACCCGGTGGTAACGTGGGAGAAATAAATAAAGCAGAAAGCTATGTAGTGCCTGATTTCTTTATAATGAACAATGGCGGCAAGCTGGAACTAACATTGAATTCAAGGAATGCACCTGAACTGCGCATCAGCGAAGGCTATCGTGATATGCTGAAAGAATATGATCGAGGTACAAAGAAAGATAAACGCCAAAAGGAAGCGGTTTTATTTATTAAGCAAAAAATTGATTCGGCTAAATGGTTTATTGATGCTATTAAACAACGTCAGCATACCTTACTTGATACAATGACGGCAATCATGAATCACCAACATGATTTTTTTCTTACAGGTGATCAAACCACACTCCGCCCAATGATCCTGAAAGATATAGCCGAAAAAACCGGGCTTGATATTTCTACGGTAAGCCGTGTTGCTAACAGCAAATTTGTACAAACAGAATTCGGAACTTATCGCTTGAAATTTTTCTTTAGCGAATCTTTGAGTACGGAAAGTGGGGAAGAAGTATCAACAAGAGAAGTGAAGAAGATTTTAAGTGATCTTATTGAGGCGGAGAATAAAAAGAAACCACTGAGTGACGAACACCTTACAGAAATGCTTCAGCAAAAAGGTTATAATATTGCACGCAGAACAGTAGCTAAATACCGCGAACAATTAAATATTCCGGTAGCTCGTTTGCGAAAAGAATTATAGTATGCCCGACAGACTAATTGTAACTGAAGAAAATCAACTGAAAGAAGTAAGCCTCCAGGAAACGCCTCAGCAGCCGGTTTTGATACAGTTGCTGGCAAAATTTATTTCCTACGTTTTTCACCCACTGTTCATCCCTCTTTACATTACCTATTTTATTATTGAGATCCGGTCTTACCAGTTTGCGGGCATTAATGATTGGTCGAATCTTAGAATATTATTACAGGTATTTGTAAACTGTACTTTTCTTCCTTTAGCAAGCTTACTCCTGCTTCGGGCTTTAAATTTTATTGACTCTGTTTTTTTAAAAACACAAAGGGATCGCATTATTCCTTATATCATTTGCATGATCTTTTATTTCTGGAACTGGTATGTTTTCAAAAACAACCATGAAGTAAAAGACCTGGTAAGTATGAGCATGGCGATATTCAATGCATGCGTATTTGGCTTTTTGGTAAACATTTTCATGAAAATAAGCATGCATGCCATTTCAGTTGGAGTCATGAGCACCTTTATAGCATTGATGGCGTTTACCGACAGCAGCAGCTTTTCACTGTACCTGGCAATTACAGTTTTAATAGCAGGAATTGTTTGCACTTCCCGTCTTATCGTTTCAGATCACACGCAAAAGGAAATTTATTATGGATTCCTGGTCGGCGTATTTTCACAATTGGCTGCACATTATTTTGTCAATTCATAAAAACAAAAAAGCCCAATCATAGGGTACAGATTGAGCTTTTTGTTTCATCCATCCTTATTATACGTCCAATTAGCCGTTTAATATTTTAGATCCGGACAAGTAGTTCTTACTTGGATGATAAATAAAGAGACAGCTTCCGTCTTTAATCGTATTGATAAGTATTTTAGATTGTTTCATTGGAACGGCAGGGCATCCAAAACTGCGGCCCATGTACTTTCCCCAGCGTTTATAATTATCGCCAATATATAGTGAACCATGCAACACGATCTTTCTTCTTTCAGCCTTGTCATTAAAGCCAGGCTCAAGGCCGGATAATGTCAATGCAAGACCGTGGCCTCCGTAATAAGTTGTTTTAGTTGTGTAAAACCCGAGACTGCTTTGCCTTGATTCAGGTCGGTTAGAAAATTTTCTTGCATACTCGCCACCGGAATTCTTTCCGTGTGCGACATAAGTATTCAATAGCAATTTGCATTCAGTCAAATCGATCAGGTAAAGTCTTTTTCTTTTTGAAGATTGGCTGAAATCGCAGATAGTGATCAGCCCTTCTTTATTCAGTTTGCCTTCTTCTTCTAATTTTTTATAACCGGTATAAGCATAGTTAAATGCTTCTTTTTTCAATCCCATTTTCTCAAGATGAAGACTGTCATAGATCAATTCCATTTCCGGATCAAATGACTTTGATTTGACCGGGTCGTTGAAGAAGTCAGATTGAAATTTTGCCAGGTCTGATTTGCTTCCTGCATTTAGTAAAGGGAGCAACATAAATGCAGCAGCAGAAAAGGAGGATAATATGGCTTTAATAAATTTTGGCACGGATAAGGATTCGGATTTCTAAACGGGTTTAAACGTAAAAATATTATTCGCTTTACCAAAATGCAAGCTTAAAAAGTAATTATCTATGGATGTTTGTGGTAAATACCCGGGTGATCTACTGGAAATAGAAAAACTACTTATGGAAAATTCAGTTTTCCATGTGATGGTGGTGATGATGCACCTGGCGTTGCTTGGTAATGAACTCACTGCTATAGATCTTTAATAATAATAAGAACATGGAAATAAGCAGCGGTCCGAATATCAATCCTATAAAACCAAATAAGCTGATCCCGATAATGACGCCAAACACGGTGACGAGCGGATGTATATTACCGATCTTTTTTGCCAGCGTAAAACGAAAAACATTATCTACTGTACCTATTACTCCAAACCCGTATATGAGCATGAATATTCCTTTGCCTGTATCGCCGTTGGCGAAAAAGATGATAGCAAGTGGTACATACGCCAATGCAGCGCCAACTACCGGGAGCATTGCCGTGATACAGGTGACAACAAACCAAAACCAGGGTTCTTTAACGCCGATAATAAGATAACCAATTAACGCAACCACACCTTGCAGAATAGCAATGACAGGAATGCCAACTGCATTGCTTAACACCATGTTTTTTACTTCCTTTCCCAGCATTTCTGCATTCTCATCTTTTAATGGTATGTGTTCATAAATACTGGTTTCCATTTCCCTTCCATTCACCAGCATAAAATAAAGTATGAAGAACATAAAGAAGATGGTACCAAGCGTATTAAATGTAGCACTGAGCAATTTTGGAATGCCACCGGAAATAATATTCCCCAGCTTGTTTATGTTTTCATCGCTCACAATTTCGACATCGAATTTTTTCTCAAGATCAGTTACGATCGTTTTCAGCGCACTGGTCAGTTCGTTTGAATGCTGGATTGCAAAAGTGATTTTAGCAGAAAGCATATTAATAAGCACGCCGATAGGAAGTAAAATGATGATCAGTGAAAGAAACATAAGCAATGCTGCGGTCAATGATTTTCGCCATTTTTTCTTGGTTGTTAAATGAAACATCCATTTCCGCATGACGATATATAATGTAACAGCACCGAGCAATGCCGGCAGGAAAGTATATAATTCAAGAAATAACAATAACCCCAGCAGTGCAATGAGTATCAGAAAGAATACCTGTCGTATCCTGTTTTGGTGTATTACATGATTATCCATTGCAGCAAGTTATTGATTAAAGATAAAAAATAAAGGCTGCTCACGATGAACAGCCTTTGTATCAATCATATTAATATTTTCCCGTAGCGACCGCAGCGTTATCGACGACGGCACGAATCAGTTTATTACTTCTTTTCTCTGCGTGACATGTTTTAAATCTTTACTTCTTTCCATTTACCCAGTTTAAAATAATACCAGGCCGCCAGGGCTAAAAAAGATTCTGCAACAGGTATGGCGATGAATGCGCCGACCGGTCCCATATCAAATCCCTTTGCCAATATCCATGCTAAAGGGATCTGGAAGAACCAGAATCCAAACAAGTTGATGATCGTTGGTGTTTTTGAATCACCGGCTCCGTTCAATGCCTGTATCATTACCATGCCGATCCCATAAAAGATATAACCGGCGCCAATGATCTGTAGTGCGGATACGCCATAGCGATGCACTTCAGCTTCCTTTGTAAATATGCTCATGATCGGCGAAGCCAGGAATAAAAATAACAACATCACTATTCCCATGAAGACCGCATTATACTTAGTGGTCAGTAACACACTTTTTGCCGCTCTTTCCGGTTGTTTAGCACCCAAATTCTGTCCCACCAATGTTGCAGCCGCATTACTCAATCCCCATGCTGGTAAAATAAAGAATACAACATTCCTGATCGCCACCTGGTAACCTGCACTTGCATCAGTACTTCCAGTTTTAGAAACGAGATAGGAAAGAACGATCCAGCTTCCGCTTTGAATAAAAAATTGCGAGGTGGCCGGCCACGCTACTTCCACCAACGTTTTTATAACCGGCGCATCCCATTTAAAATGATGCCGCACTAAATGAATAATTCTTTTGCCGCCAAATAAATGATAACACTGATATATAACTCCTGTTGATCTGCCAATAACAGTAGCAATAGCAGCTCCTTTTAATCCCAATTCCGGGAATGGTCCATAACCATAGATCAGTAACGGGCAAAGAATAATATTGATACCACTGGCGATCCATAAACTTCGCATGGCCATGGCTGCATCACCAGCACCGCGATAAACACCATTGATCAGGAAAAGCATAATGATCACCAGGCTGCTGCCAAACATGATACGGGCAAAAGGAGCTCCTTCGGCTATTACATCCGGTGCAGCACCCATCAATTTTAATACAGAAGGAGCGAAGATGACACCTGCAATACTTAATACAACTGATACGGCAATTCCTATCAATATAGCTTGTGCACCGGCATGGGCAGCGCCTTCATTGTTTTTTTCACCAATTCTTCTTGCTACTACTGCTGTGGCAGCCATGCTCACTCCAAATCCAAGCGTATAAACAATTGAGATCACTGATTCCGTAAGACCTACAGTTGCCATGGCTTGCTTGGCGCCTTGATGCATATGGCTTACGAAATACATATCCACCACGGCAAATACGCTTTCCAATACCAGTTCAAGTATCATTGGTACAGCCAGTAATACAATAGCTGCGCGGATACTTCCCTGCGTATAATCATATTCGTCGCCCCGTATCGATCGGCGCACTAATGAAAAAAAATGAGATAGTTGATTTTTATGTACAGTTTGGTTCTGCATGATTGAAAAAAATTAAAAAATGACAATTAAAAACAGCAACAGGAAGTTGCTTACCTGATTCCGGAAACTTTCGGTTCTTATAATTGGGGGCGAACCATGCAGATCTTCATATTCGAAAATTAATGAAGCGCAAAGCTAATGGAAACTTTTTAACCCGCAAATCTAATGGCCGACAAATATTGACGAATGTATTTATCCTTCTGTTTACGGCGGTATTGAAGGATAAAGCGGGGGTGAGGCAATGGAATTATTTCATCAAACCATTTGTGGTCATTATTCAATGCAGATAAAAACTTATAATTTTTTTCTCCACCAATGCAAACGCATTTTTCAATATTAAAACCCATATCCACCTGCTTGCTAATACAATCAACTATAAAAGGGGTTACTGCCTCTGTCAGTTTTTTATCATCATAGTAATTGATGTTTTTTCCATTTTTAATAAACCCAAGCGGACAAACAGCCCCTATGAACCAATCCTGGTAAAAATCTTTTACACCTCCATATTCATTTATCATCTCATAAATGAATTCAGCAGAAAGTTCTGAAGAAAGTTTTAAATGGTGGTCGATATCACAATATTCTTTTAATTGTTTGGGTGCGGTAAAATTTATACCAGTAACGCCAGCCCCGAACCGTCCCGGGTTTATGCCAAACATCAAGTGACGGGGCTCTTTATCATTAAAATATTTTTCAAAGAATCTTTTTACTATTTCAATTACCAGCGGATCTTTTTGGGGGAATAAAACTTCAATACCTTTTGGTAACCTTGATGGTGGCATCAGCTGTGTATAGTATTCAATAAGTTTTTTTGACAGCATGATATGCGAAATTAATCATCAGAGAAACGTTATCCAGAATTCCATTCCTTCCCAATAAAATCGCATTAGAGTGCACTTTGAGTGGGCTTTGCCTGCCAGTAAGGAGTCCTTAGCCCTGCTAAAGAAAAGGAACAAAAAGTACTTTTCGGAATCAATGACATCTTTTTTCAATCATCGATCAAACAGATCCAATACACTATAAATGGCATTAACGGTTGAGTGATTTCCTTTCGCATTTTTTGCTCTTTAATCTTGTTGTGCAATTGCAAACATCGATGTTGACGGCTTGAACAGAATGTGCCGCATAAACATTCTGATCTTTTAAAAACAAAAAAATTAGATCATGGCACAACAAAAAGGAATCATTCCATTACAGGGAACGATCGGGAATATCACTTTTTATAAATCAAAGGACGGATTCATGGCGAGAGAGAAGGGCAGCCTGGATGCAACACGTATTGCTACTGATCCTGCATTCCAAAGAACCCGTGAGAATGGGGCAGAATTTGGAAGAGCAGGTAAGGCGGGAAAGTACCTGCGCAATGCTTTACGACAGTTACTTCAGAATGTTGCGGACAGCCGAATGATCGCAAGACTGACCAAGGAGATGATGAAAGTGATCAAAGCTGATGAAATAAGCCCAAGAGGCGCCCGCAATGTGCTCGATGGCGAAGCTGAATTTTTGAAAGGATTTGACTTCAACGCGAACAGCAAATTGAGCACAACCCTGCATGCTCCATTCATTGGTGCAATCAATCGTGCATCCGGTCAACTTAGCATCGATCTGCCTTCATTCGTTCCAGTAAACATGGTGGCTGCACCGAATGGTACTACTCATTTTAAAATCGTTTCTGCCGGTGCAGAAATCGATTTTGAGCAAGGTGTTTATGTTGCTGATGTAAAAACAACGGCTCCATTACCATGGAATGCCGCGGCGACTGCAGCAATCAACCTTGTCAACATTGTTCCGGCGGGAAGCACCAAGCCATTGTTCCTTGTTCTTGGCATCGAGTTTTACCAGGAAGTAAACGGAACAATGTATTCATTGAAGAATGGTGCATTCAATGCGCTGTCGCTTGTTGATGTGAGCGGAGAGTAGAGTGTGATGAATGATGATTAATTGAGAGAAACTGGTTTTTGTCAACAGGATCTGTAATTGGAAATTCTTCAACGAAGACAAAAATACCTGAAAGGTTAACAGTGGTCCAATTTAACATGCCCGGTGAAGCTTAACCAGTTTCTTTTTTGATGTCACAATTTTTTTTCAACTATCAACGGAAATAAAAATGAATACTGTTGTAAAACGAATGAAAAGAAGGACTCCGAAGTTCTTTAAGACTGTGAGAAATGTTGGTTTGACCCTGGCAGGGGTTGGAGCTGCTATTCTTGCTGCGCCGGTTGCTTTACCTGCCATCGTGCTGCAGATCGGAGGATATCTAACGTTAGCAGGAACTGTTGCCGGGATGGTTAGCCAGACAGCAGTGACGAATGAAAAGAAATGAGTGAACCGACACAAGTACGAGTTACCACGGTGGGAGGTGCGTTAACCATATTGTTTGCTAATATCACCAACGAGGATATTATTAAAACAATTGTATTGACGATAATCGGAGCAGCGGTGAGCTTTATAATGTCACTGTTGTTAAAGATGCTTCTTAAGTGGTGGCGAAGCCGAAAGGCATAACTGTAACCCCGTCGAAAGACGGGGTTTTGTTTCTCATCTTTTCTATTTGAGAAAGCCTTTGATCAATTCTTCGGGTATACCCGTACACAGCGAGAATTCCTGGACGGTGACAAACATTGGTTTTGATTTTCCTAATCCTGTTTTGATCTTTTGAATAAGCTTACGTGCAGCACGGTCGCCGAGACCAGTGATGTTCTCAACATCTTTAGGATAGATCACTACACGCAAAGGTATTTTTGAGTGCGGCGCATTCATAGGGGTAAGCTGTTAGTTTTGGTTTAATGGCAACTCTAAAATACCAGCTATGTGAAAAAGCGAGATTGATAAATATCAATTAATATTTATTGCCACGAATACGACTAAGTGTTTCAACAGATATACTTAAGTAAGAAGCAAGATATTTTGATGGTACTCTCAACACTAATTCAGGAAAGTGTTCTAACATGCTGCTGTAACGATCAGCGGCTTGTTTCGTTCTTAAGAAATTCAATCGCTGCTCACTTAGTAAATATGATTTGATTGATAGAACACGGGCAATAACATTAAATTCAGGGTAATGCCTGTAAATGTGTTGCAGCTCATCATAACAAATATACCAGAGTGTTGAATTCTCAATGGCCTGGATGAATTCATGACTTTCTTTCTGAAGAAAAAAGCTTGTGGCAGATACAATGATGTCACCTTCTTTTAAAAACTTTGAACAAACTTCCTGTTCATCGTGAATATAGTAGCAACGTAATAATCCTTTTTTTATAAAATAGATGTGACGATTGATCTGTCCAGCTTGCAGAAGAAATTGTTTTTTTTCAATATTTGTTGACTTCAGGTTTTGTGAAAGGTAAAGATGGAGAGCGGGTGATAAAGAATGAATATTGTTTAGTAATGACAATAGTTCCTTCATGGAACAAATATGATAAAATGCATTTTATTGTCATAGTGATAGAGTATTGAAAAAAGGAATATGATGTTTGATAAAAGGAAGAACTTGTTGAGTTTTTTTATAATGCAAAAGCATCTATTATTTTTCTTACGGGAAAGGCCAAAACATAGGAGTTTAATGTTCTTTCTTTTGCTTGCACAAAAGAATCCTTCGACAAGCTCAGGATAAAATCCCCAAAGAAAAGTGCAGGCAAAAGCAAATGCTCCACTGCTTTTGCCGGGCCAACGCACATGCAGATTCTGTTGTTTTGATTGCTAACTATTTTATTGATGTGAATATTTGAAGTGTTTGCGTCGTGTTTTGTTGTAACCCCGGAGGCGCTGTCCCGACGGCTTGCATTCATTAATTGACGTTGTTTAGTGTTGGCCGTCGGGAAGGCGCTGGAAATGTCATGTTGGTAAAGTGACTAACTGTAAGAAGTGAATCATTGAAATAATTCAATTTGCCCTTGTTGTTTTATTTCTTGTCCTGGTAAATCAAGAGGAGGTAAGTCAGGATAAACAAATTGTTTCAGTGGGTCGTTTGAACTTAAGAAATCTTTGGCGAGTGTATAGTAACTTAAATTTTCCCATGGTATTTGCCACCTGGCAATTTCAGCTATTCTTTTTTCGGGAAGTTTTTCAAACATCCATTCCCAGGCGAGATCATCGGTCAGCATCGTCGGCATTCTTTTCTTGCTGTTATGAATTTGAGACATTACCAGATTGGCCTCAGTTGTTATGATTGAACAGGTGTCAACCATTTCACCAGTTTCTGCATCAGTCCAGGGTTGCCAGATACCAGCCATTAAAAAATATTCTTTGCTCTTTACGTTTACCCGGTAAGGATATTTTACGGCGGTCTTTAAAGGTTGGCCTGTTCTTTTATTGAGCGGATAAATATGTCTCCAATCGTAAAATCCGGATGAAAGTATAATACAACGTCTTTCAAGTGCTGCGGGACGATAGACTTTATTTGATTGTAGCAATTCTTCGGAGACAGCATTTAAGAAATTCAGTGGTTGCTGAAATTTACCGCGGGAGTCAGTATATCCTCTTCTAATTTTAAATGCCTGTTCCCTCGTTTCGATGAATGGCCACTTGAGCGGATCAGGTATGAATCCCCACTCCATTTGAACTATTTCGAAATCTTCTTTTCCGGGAATGGGTTTTAATACAGCTATCGGGCTGAAATCAAATCCTACTATTACATCGCGATCTAAGAAATCGTATTCAGCAACAAGTTTTTCAAGATGCTTTAGCCTGATGAATTCCTCACGAGCAACTTTTTGTCCGTTGAAATAGCACATACTATTCTTTGTTATTCAATAAATATTCTTCAATCAATTTTCCAACACCTTCCGCCTCTTTTTGTCTTCCTTCTGGAATAGAAGTCCAGAAAAAAGGTGCGTCCATCCCTTTAGCTCGTGCAACGGTTATAGGTTGCCTTTTGCTGCTGAACCATACCTTGAAAGCAACATACTTAGGTAAATTCAACCTTAAACACATTAGTTTAACTCCGAACGCTTCAAAGCTAAACTTTTCATCCTTAGTTGTGATTAACTGATTAGCCATTTTTCATTTTTCTTTTCTCAATTTCATTAATAATTTCCTGTACGAGGTCATCCATTACCCATGGAGCTCCACCAAGTCTATTCCAACCCTTATAGGAATTATCAGGTTCAATAATAAAATGTGTAGATCCTCTTTCCGGATGAAGAAGATAAATAAAGTAATTACCCGAATCCTCTATTCCATCTTCTTCGCCGTAAAACATTTTGTTCACGGATGCATATCCCATAGCGTCATCTCTTACAATTGGGATCGTAAAGCCTTCATTTGAATAATCCACAAGCTGAGAATCTGGCATAATTAAATATTTTAATTAAATGAATAGTTCTCCTTGCTTTGTATTGACAGGCAAATTTTTAAATTCAAACCGTTGTACGATTTGCCAGGCTCTTTCACCTTCCTGTCTTTTTAATAATAACATTGCATCGGCAATAAATCGCCCAGTGAAATGTTTGTTTGAATAAGCCAGCCATGCCTGTTCATATTGCCAATGCACAAGTTTTCTGCCAATAATTATATATGGCTCCATATCGAAATATGGTTTATTGTCGTCATTCAATTTCATTAAGCGTTGCGTTTCTGAACGAATTTGTTTTATGAGTGCCTGAACGGGAACTTTGGAAATTACATTTATAAAAATTGTATGACTGGGAAAGCTTCCAAAATCCTTTAGTTCCACTTTAAATGGAGGATATCCCAATCCAATTCTGTTCAATGTATTGCCAATCCGGCTTTCCATCATTTCGATCTGTTTAAATCTGGCAAGGACAAGATCTACTTTTGAACTTACGGGAGTGGTCACATTAAATTCTTTATTAAAGTCTTTGCGAATTTCCGAGATCTTATTTCGCAAATCGGCATGAGGATGCAGCACGATTTTGTATTCGCAAACCCTGTACCCCGGCATGCCCGTTACTATTTCTTTCATAGCCCCTATTTTTATTAGTATAAATTTACTAAATTCTTTAGTTTTACACAAAATTTATTTTTTTAGCTGTATGACCCCCCAAAAGGAAGATATCATCAGGCAATTGCAAAAGGATATTCTTGTAATGCAAGGATTCAAACGAGTAACAACTAATGATGCTATTGAAATAAGACTTGGACGGATCGATAATGCTTTTCCCAATAACTGTTTTCCTTTATCAGCCATTCACGAATTCATCAATGAAAAAATAGAATGTACAGCAGCTACTAATGGCTTTATTAGTTTTTTAATCTCTTCATTAATGATAAAAGGTGATCCCTGTTTATGGATCAGCTCATCAAGAACAGTTTTTCCACCTGCATTAAAATCTTTTGGCGTAGAGCCGGATAAGATCATTTTTATTACTGTTACCAAAGAAAAAGATATGCTGTGGGTGATGGAAGAAGCTTTGAAATGTGAGGGACTATCTGCTGTTGTTGGAGAAATAAAGGAAATTGGTTTTACTGAATCAAGAAGGCTGCAACTTGCTGTTGAGAAAAGCAAGGTAACAGGATTTATTATTCGTAATCGTCCACGCAATATAAATGTTAACGCATGTGTATCCCGTTGGAAGATCACACCGTTAATAAGCGGGTCTAAAAATAATTTACCTGGAATCGGATTTCCGCGATGGAACATAGAACTTTTAAAAATCAGGAATGGTAAACCGGGAGTATGGCAGATGGAATGGTCGTATGACCGACTTCATTCTATTTCCAATCCTGCTGAGTTATTGATACAAGAGGAAAAAAGAAAAGCAGGATGATATGCAAAAGCGATTTGTCACGATCTGGTTTCGTCACTTAAAAACTGACTGGTTAAGTCGCCGCCGGCCTGAACTTAAAAGTGTACCGTTTGTTCTGTCAATACATGATCATGGCAGAAAGATCGTGACTGCTGCTAATACTATTGCTGAACAGGAAGGAATATATAATGGAATTGTTGTTGCTGATGCAAAAGCAATTTTTCCAGAACTAGTCATTCATGAAGACAGACCAGGATCTGCTGAAAAATTATTAAAATCATTTGCCAGCTATTGCATTCGTTATTGCCCGATCGTTGCTATTGATCCACCTGACGGGCTTATTCTTGAAGTGACCGGTTGTTCACATCTTTGGGGAGGGGACCTTCTTTATATAACTACCATCATTAACCGGTTTAAAGGTTTTGGCTATGATGTGAAAGCAGCTATTGCTGATACGATCGGTGCAGCCTGGGCGATCACTCATTTTGATGAAAAAGAAATTGTAATACAGAGTAAGCAGCAATATTTTGCTTTACTTTTTTTATCACCTGCGGCGCTTCGCCTGGAACCAGATACAATTGAACTTTTATATAAACTTGGATTGGGACAGATACAGCATTTTATTGGAATGCCACGGCCTGTGCTAAAGCGACGCTTTGGAGATCACCTTATAGGACGACTTGACCAAGCATTGGGATATGAAGTTGAAATAATTCATCCTGTGATCCAGCCGTCACTTTATCTTGAACGATTGCCCTGTTTGGAACTTATCTTAACCCGGCAGGGAATTGAAATTGCATTAGAACGAGTTTTAGAAAGTCTTTGTACACGTTTAAAAAAAGAACAGAAAGGGTTACGAAAGGCATCCTTCAGGTGTTATCGAATTGATGGCAAGATCCAACAAATTGATATTGGTGTAAATAGTGCATCACATAATAGTCAACATCTTTATAAATTATTTGAATTAAAAATAGATTCTATTGAGCCTGCGCCCGGCATCGAATTGTTTATAATGGAAGCTTCTCAAATAGAAGAGGTGCATGCTATGCAGGAAAAACTATGGATAAGAAATTTTGGTCTGCATGATGTAAAATTTTCGGAACTATTAGATCGTATCACCAATAAAATTGGTGCAACTACCATTCAGCGTTTTTTACCAGATGAACATTACTGGCCGGAACGCTCTATCCGGTTAGCTTCCTCTCTTCATGAAGAATTAAACACATCATGGAAAACAGATAAGCCAAGACCTGTTCAATTATTATCAAGGCCGGAACGTATCGAAGTGACTGCACCGATACCTGATTACCCGCCCATGTTGTTTCGGTACAAAGGAAAACTGCATAAAATAAAAAAGGTGGATGGACCGGAGAGGATTGAAAGAGAATGGTGGATGGAAGAAGGGGCTCACAGAGATTATTACAGCGCAGAAGATGAAGAAGGGAATCGTTATTGGATATTCAGGTCAGGACATTATGATAATAATAAAAACCCCGAATGGTTCATACACGGATTTTTTGCATAATGAAAAAGTGAGATATGAATTACAGTGAATTGCATGTAACGACCAATTTCAGTTTTCTTGAAGGCGCTTCACATCCTGAAGAGTTCATAGAACAAGCTGCGCTGTATGGATATAAAGAAATAGCCATAACGGACCGCAACAGTTTTGCGGGTATCGTGCGGGCACATGCAGCAGCTTCAGGGAAAAGTATTCGATTAATTCCCGGTTGTCAACTTGATCTGCTGGATGGCGCCAGCATACTTGCTTATCCAACTAACAAGGATGCGTATTCGCAA
>DASYQG010000092.1:0-24006 GCA_036005825.1 Chitinophagaceae bacterium
AATTTGACAATAATTATTCAACAACCCTTACAAAAAATATCTAAAACATCTGATGCAAATGTTTTTTTAAGGGAAAGTTGTAAACCGTTGTCAAAGATCAAATAAATAGAGCAACACTTTCTGGTAAAGCAATATCAGAAAAGGTTGCGCTGAACGGAGAAAAATAATTTTAATTTGGTCATACAAAAAAATTTGTGTGACTGAGATGGCGAAGCTTTGTATAATAAGAAGAAGATATTTTTTGCTATTATGATAGCTTGAGTGATAATTTTAAAGACTTCAATTAATAATATGTCACAAGATCCGCAAAATCACGAAGAGGAAATTTCTCTAAAAGAACTTGTTGTAAAACTTCAGGAAACATGGAACTATCTTATTAAAAGATGGATAATAATCTTAATTGCAGGAATTCTTGGCGGAGGTATTGGCTTGGCTTATGCATGGTTACAACCAATAAAATATGTGTCCCGACAAACTTTTGTTGTAGAGGACCAGAAATCGGGAATAGGTGGCTTGGCAGCAATCGCAGGACAGTTTGGTTTTGATGTTGGTGGTAGTACGGGTGGTGGAGTTTTTTCAGGGGATAATATTTTATTATTTCTGAAAAGCGAAAGCCTGTGTAGAGAATCGTTGATTACCAAGTATGATTCATCAGGAAAACAAATGTTGGCTGATATATATGCAGATGTGAATGAACTAAAAAGAAAGTGGGCAAAGAACAAAAAAATTGGCCAGATTAACTTCTCTCAATACAGTGATGGAAATTTTCCAAGATTGGAGGACAGTTTGTTACAACTTATCGTCAGAAGGATATTGACAAAAGAATTGGAAGTTAGTAAGCCTGACAAGAAAGCAACTTTTATTGAAGTTAAAACCATCATGAGAGACGAGTTGTTGAGTAAGCTTTTCAGTGAACGCTTGGTAAAAATAGCAACTGATAGATATGTTGATTCAAAAATAAAAATTAAGGCGTTAAATGTTGTCAAACTACAGATACGTGCAGATAGCCTGGGCGCTTTGCTTAACAGCACAACCTATTCAGCTGCTGCCACTCAACAAAACCTTATTGATGTGAATCCTGCACTTAGAACGGTGCCGGTGATTTCAGAGATTACAACAAGGAATAAAACCATGATTGCTACAATTTTTGCGGAAGTGACGAAGAACCTGGAGATAGCAAAAGTGGCATTGAGCCAGGAAACGCCCACTATACAACTAGTTGATCAAAGTAGCTTACCACTGAAAAAGGAAAGAGCGAGGAAATCGGTTTCAGTTATTATAGGAGGATTTATAGCAGGATTATTTTGTGTATTAGCTTTGTTATTTAGAAAATGGTGGAAAAGTCAAACAGTGACTCAAAGAGAAATTGCTTAATCATTAACAGAAAATTATATTTAACCGAATGCTTTTAGTTGATTCAGTAAATAAGTTTATTAACAGAGGAGAAGGAAGAAGCGTTCAGATAAAAAAGAATATTCTTATTTCTTTTTTAATAAAAGGGTTAAGTGTTGTTATTAATTTTTTGATCGTACCAATAACTATCGGGTATGTTGATCAGGTTCGGTATGGTATATGGGTAACCTTAACTTCTATAATTACATGGTTTGCCTTTTTCGATTTTGGCATGGGAAATGGCTTACGAAATAAACTGACAACCGCACTTGCTCATATGGAATATGATAAAGCCCAAAAGTACATCAGTACTTCATATGCAGTATTGACATTAATGGCACTTTCCTTTTTTGGTTTGTTTTGTGTTTTCAATCCTTATATCAATTGGGGTAGCGTTTTAAATATACCAACAAACGTTGATGAAAATATCCATCTGGTGATGCTAATAGTAATGGGTGCATTTTGCCTTCAATTTACATTACAGCTTTTAAACACAATATTGAGATCGATGCAGGAACCTGCTAAAGCTGAACTGTTAACTTTTTTCGGACAGCTGATGATATTAGTAATCCTGGTTATCATAAAAAATACAGTTACTGGTAGTTTAAGTGTTTTAGTATTGGCATTGAATGTTGCGCCAGTTGCAGTACTCTTTGCAGCAAGCTTATTATTATATAATGGCAAGCTCAGATCAATAGCTCCCTCATTTAAGAAAATTAATTTTAGCTATGCTAAAAGTATTTTGAATATTGGCGGAGTCTTTTTTCTTATCCAGATCGGGTCCCTTGTATTACATCAAACCGATAATATTATTATAACGAGGATTATTGGCCCAGAAGCTGTAACAAAATTTAATGTAACATATAAACTATACTCTGTTATTATTGTGGCATTTTTAATCATTGCTTCGCCATATTGGAGTGCTTTTACTGATGCATTTGCAAAGAAGGATTATCAATGGATTACTAAAAGTGTGAAACGATTAAGGAAAGTATGGGTATTTACTTCCTTTGTTGTAGTTCCTCTGTTTTTTGTTTTAGCTAAATTTCTTTTTAAAATATTGTTCCCAAGTATACACATTAATTCAAGCCTTTCAATATCAATGGCCGTGTATGTAATCTGTTATACCTGGCTATCTCTCAACTGTTATTTCTTATACGGTACAGGTAAATTGAGGATTCTGTTGATTTTGTATTTATTTGTCACAGTAACGAATGTTCCCTTTGCAATTGTAATGGGTAAATGGTGGGGCATTGAAGGAGTTATTATGGCCAATGTTCTATCGTTTGTATTAATGAATATAGTTCTATGGATTCAAACCAATAAAATTTTGCAACTTAAGGCTTCTGGAATTTGGAATTCATAATTATGTTTAAACTATACATAAAAATATGTTGACTTTTTTAAAAGAGTATTCACGTGCTATATTAAAAGGAAACATTCCTGCTGTAACTTCCTTTCAGTATTATAAGAGATGGAAACATCTCCTAGGTAAAGATCCGATTAATGAAAAATTGCCTTGGATTACATTTAAGGCAATAGATTTCATCAAAAAAAATACAAAGTGCACAGACAAGGTATTTGAATACGGAGGCGGAGGTTCAACACTTTATTTTTTGGATAGAGTTGCAGAAGTAGTAACTGTTGAGCATGATCAGGAATGGTTTCGAATCCTTCAAAGGAAAATTGATGCTGAAAATAGTATACGATGGTATGGCCAGCTTATTTTACCAGAAAACCCCATCAATACTGCAAATCTGGACAGGTCGAAGCCGACAGATTTTTTTTCAGATGCTCCAGAGTTTCGAAATGCAACCTTTAGAGCATATAGTATGTTCATTTGCCAATTCAAAGATAAATATTTTGACCTCGTATTAATTGACGGCAGGGCTCGGACTTCATGCTTATTCTTTGCGATGTCTAAAGTTAAAATTGGAGGATACTTGCTGCTGGATAACTCTGAAAGAAAATATTATCTGCAACACAATAGGGAACAGCTACAAAAAAACTACAAACTTCTTTCAAAGCAAATTACTCCTGTGCCGTACTCGCCTTTTTTTTCACAAACATCAATTTGGGAAAGGATAAGATAGCGATTTAGAGGGTGACTTACTTTCATATTAGTATGCCAAAATTTGTTTTTTACACTGTATTTGTCTTTGCCTTTTTGATAGGAGGTGCAATTTTCCTGTTAAATATATTCCCATTTCGTTTGTTTTATTTAGTGTTCCCTGTATTGTTGTTACTGCCTATTTACGGAATAAAAATAGGTGCCGTTGAAAAAACATTTCTGCTTTTCCTGATTGTTATATTGACTTCTGCGATAATAAATCATGTAAGCACTGGACAATTCTTTAGTTTCCTTAGATTTCTTGGAATTCCGTATTTGATGTATTACCTATGTAATAACTACATCCGTGGACATAATATAAAAAAGATAATTCGGTTATGCATCATAGTCGCTTGTTTACAACCGCCGTTAGTTCTCTTACAGCAAACTTTTTTTGGACCCATCAATTCTTTACTTCCTGCGCAAACACAATATAATCCGGAAGATAAAATGGATTTCTCTTTTGGAAGTTTTTATATTTCTGATGATCCAGCAATGAGTTTTTTTCTGATGGGTTTAATACTTTTTTTATTATTTGATAATGATAATAACTATTTCATCAAAAATAGGCTGTTGCTTGCCGGCTACTTTACACTTGGTGTCTTGTTGTCAAATTCACAGATATCTAACATACTGGTAATACTAATTTGGGGAGGAGCGTTGCTAAGGAGATTTAAAGTAAAGGATTTAATAAAATCGCTGGCAATTGTAACTGTTGCAATATTGCTGCTATTGAGCTTAGGATTTTACGATTTCCTGAAATGGAAAATTACTGATGCTCTGCAACAGGTATCAATAGATGCAATTCAAAGCGCTGCCGGCAAGAATTTTGAAGAAGGCAAATATGAAAGAACAGCAGCAATATACTACTATCTGACGCAACCATTAAAGGTAGTGGGGGATGGGCCGTCTGTATATTATAATGCATTGAATAAGGAATTTACATTGGGTAACACAGGCCAGGTTTTTACTTTATATGCTGAAGTTGGAATCTTGGGTTTGTTGTTCGGATATCTGATTTTTTTTGAAATGAGTCGACGAAAAAGCGCTTCAAAAAAAATGGCCTGGGGATGCTTTTTATTGATCAGTGCGCTGACAATTACCACTTTTGTATTATCCGATGCCAGCTTCATATTGGCCTATAACATTTTTTTAAAAACCAACTTAGTTTCAGACAAGAGCAAGTAATTCAAAAAATATGACTAATTGAAATCACAAAATACAGGTTTCAATTCCGCTAATAAACTTTCTTTTTACTTCTGGTCATAAACCAAATTGCCTTTTTTGTTGAAATTAATTATTGAATGGGGAAAATAAGCTGCATTCAATTTTAAAATTATAGGAATGAGTGCAAAGTTCTCGCAGAAAAAATGGCATAAACTGTGTAACGCCAGGTGATGGAAAATAGTAAGAATAGAATGTTGTTTATAACAAATCTTTGTGCCCCTTATAGGGTGGGCTTGTTTGAGCTATTGGCAAAAAGATATAAAATAAAATTTCTTTTCTTTTCTGCTGGCGAAGAAAGATATTACGATGGTCCTTCTGTAACTGGCAATTTTGATAACGAATACTTGAGCGGATTTTATTTGCTACCAAAGGTTAAGATTAACCCTAAGTTGATTAAAATGCTGTTGTTTGGGAATTATACACACATTATTATAAGCTTAAATGGACCAATACCAGTTTTACTAAGTTTTTTAATTGGTAAGCTAAGAGGCAAAAAAATTATTTTATGGAGTAGCTTTTGGCGACACCCCTCAACACTATTTCATAAGTTTTCTTTTCCAATAGTCAAATTTTTATATAAGAAAAGTAATGCCATTGTGGTTTATGGCACACATATACAAAAATATCTTGAATCGATAGGAGTTGAACCTGCAAAAATTTTCATCGGGTGGCAAGTTCAGAATAATAAAAAATTCCTGACAGAAGTAACCTCTCAGCAACGGGAAAAGTTAAAAAGGAGACTTGAAATTAATAACAATAAAGTAATTCTTTTTGTAGGAAGATTGGTTGAGGTAAAAGGATTGCCTTATTTGGTTGACGCATTTAAAAAGTTGAATAATCAACAATACACATTACTAATTATTGGTAGTGGCCCTGACGAGAAATTAATAGATACGAATTATACAAATATTATTCATTTGCAAAAAATTTCGGCTGAGCAACTTTACTTGTATTATAATCTTGCTGATGTGTTTGTTCTGCCCTCTATTACAACAGATTCGTTTAAAGAGAATTGGGGTTTTGTTGTAAATGAAGCTATGTGTCAACGATGTGCCATAATTACTTCAGATGCTGTTGGTGCTGGGGTTGGTGGCCTTATAGAGGAAGGAAGAAATGGATACATTGTGCCGGAAAAAGACAGTGAACAACTTTCGATTGCTTTAGAAAGAATTTTATCTGATGATAAACTACTTGCGAGCATGCAACAAAGATCCTTAGAAATTATTAGTGAATGGACTTATGAAAAGCAAGCATCAGGCTTTATTCAGGCAATAAATTTTGCCAATAACAGGAATAGTAATGAGTAATAAGAAAGTTATATGGCTATATCCCAAATTGGAAAAATGGATGGGAGGAACGAGGTATGTATTTGAATGTTGTAAACTTTTAAATAAGCAATTTGATTTAACGGTTGTTTGTCAAAAAGGAGACAACCTAGTTTTGGATAAATTTGATGAGGAGAAGATAAAATACGTTAATCTGCAATCTCTCTCTTTTTCAGATTTAAAATTTTGGTTTTTTTATAGATTCACATTATCTAAAGACAGGAAGAAACTCGACGATATAATCACAGACGACGCCATTATTATTAGTGGGATGTATCCAATGAACTTATTGGCTGTTGGCTATCCAAATAAGCATTTGCAAATCATATATGAACCATTTGCTTTTTTTTACGATGATTCTTTCTTAAAAAGTTTTGGATTTCCTGCTTATTTCTTTTTTAAAATAGTAAAGCAATTTTTTTCTAGAGCCGATATAAAAGCAACCCAAAAAAGTGACGCAGCTTTGGTATTGAGTGAGTTCGAGGCAAATCAAGTTAAAAGGATTTATAAAAAGGATTCTCAGGTTATTTATGAAGGTGTTGATATTTCGTTCTTTTATCCTAGAAATACTGATGCGTATGAGGCAAAATATAAAGGATATTTTCCTATCATGCATTCTACCGGGTTTGATTCTTTTAAAGGAACGGACTTGTTGGTTAATAGCCTGGTAAAACTAAAGTCAATAATCCCTAACTATAAATTGCTGATAACTTATACCAGGGAGAACACTGAAAAATTAAATAACTATAAGGAATATATTCTACATAATAACCTTGTAGATAATGTAGAATTTGTTGGGTTATTACCATACGAACAACTACCCATTTTATATTCGTTTGCAAAATTTTATATCGAAGTTGGTAAGAACAGGTCGATGTCTCTCTCTAATAAAGAAGCACTAGCTTGTGGTACACCCGTAATCAGAGGAAATGATTCATTTGAAGAAATTACAGATGGATATAATGGCATATTGGTTAACCCAGACTCTGTTGATGATCTGGTGGAAGCAATTAATATATATCAAACAGATCCAGGTAAATACAACAAAATAAAGCTAAACTGCGTAAAGAGTATTAGTGATAGGTTTACATGGGAAGCAGTTACAAAAAAAATAGTGAACAACTTTTAAAATGGGTTTATTACAAAAAATAAGAAACTATAAAAACAACCTTAATAATAACCGGTGGTTTTATTCAATGGTACGATCTCAACTTAAGAAAACTTCAAAAGAGGAGATTACTATGCTGGAGATTGGAACTGCCTTTGGTGATTCGTCAACGAAATCTCTTTTTCGAAATCTGAAAAGTTCAGGTAAAAAGTATTTTTTACTATGCTATGAACCAATAGACTTTTGTTATGATAAGGCAATGAATATTTGGAAAGATGTTAAAGATGTACTTATCATAAAAAAATATTTTCTTACGGAAAATGCAATAGCGTTTTATAAAGAAGCGATAGTTTTGGAAAACTTGGATACTACTCTTCAAAAAGATATTTTGAAAAGTATCGACATAAATTCAGATATGTTAGTGAACAAGTTTCACTATAAACCAGACTTTATTTTTATAGATTCTGTCAGATATTCTCATTTGGCAATTGTGAAATCAATTGTTGATTTAGGCTTGCATAAAAATGCAATTATTATCATGGAGGATGATATTCCAGGGTTTGGTGAAATAGCTATAATACAAAAACATTTTAAGGTTGAAAATATAAGCAAACACAGATGTTATCCCCATCAATGGCCATTTATAACCTATCAAATTACACAATAAATACTGAATAAAGATGATTAGAATACCAGTTTATCAACCATATTTAAACGGGAATGAAAAAAAATATATTAATGAATGTATTGACACAAATTGGATTTCTTCAAAAGGAAAATATGTGCAGGAATTTGAGCAAGATTTTGCTGAATATATAGGTTCAAAATATGCGACAACCGTTTGTAACGGAACGGTAGCATTGCATTTGGCTCTTTTAGCATTGGATATAAAACCAAATGATGAAATAATAGTACCAACGTTTACCTATATCGCCTCAGTAAATGCAATTACTTATATGGGGGCTACACCCATATTTGTTGATTCTGATTTAAAAACATGGCAAATATCTACTGAAGATGTAAAGAAAAAAATTACGAATAAAACCAAAGCCATAATGACTGTTCATTTATATGGTTATCCTTGCGATATGATTAAGATAAACGAGATAGCTAAGCAATATAATTTGTTTGTAATTGAAGATTGTTCGGAGTCATTAGGGTCTAAATTAAACGGTCAACACTTAGGCACTTTTGGGGATATTGCGACTTTTAGTTTTTTCGGAAATAAAACAATAACTACAGGTGAAGGAGGCATGGTTACTACTAATAATAGAAAGCTATATGAGTTGTCGTGTAAATTGAAAAGCCAGGGACTTCATGGCGGAGATAGACAATATTGGCATGACGTTGTCGGATATAATTATAGAATGACTAATATGTGTGCTGCGATAGGAAAAGCTCAATTAGAAAAAATTGATGATATATTAGAAAGGAAGAAAGTTATTGCTGATTTTTATATTCAGAATTTGAACAGACTCCCTTTTGATTTACTACCTCAATATGAATTTGTGGATAATTCGTATTGGATGTTCACTGCTCTTATAAAACAACCATATTCTAGAAACGATTTAATGAAATATCTGGCTGATAATGGTATAGAAACTCGGCCAACATTTTACCCAGCGCATCAAATGCCAATGTATTTTAAAGATGAATACTATTTCCCGATAGCAGAACAGATAGGATATAGAGGTATAAATTTTCCATCTTATCCATCAATAAGCGAAGAAGAACTTAAGTACATCATAGATAAAGTAAGCTCTTTTTTTGACTTATATAAATTTTGATTTATGTTAAAATCAAAATTACAAATACATTATGCATAAATCTTTTAGCGTAATGCACTATTGGTATCGAGCCGAAGCGCTAATTGTCTTTATGATCAGGCATTCAGAAACGTCAGTTATGCTTGAAGAGATCGGGCGGAGAGATAAGGTTACTAAGGAAACTTTAGCTCGAAGAAAAAAGAGCATTGACTCTAAATTTCGATAATTGAGAATGATTGAAGATAAGTATGCTCGTTTGAAAAAGATGAAAAATTATCCTTTGAGCTAATGAATAAGTCTGTAAAAATATTAGGAAATAGAATCGATTGTTTCAAGGGGTACCGGGAATTTTATGACCATGTACTCGAAAACATTAAAACAAATAGCATTCAAAGAGGCTATATAACTGTTAATAATGTTCATACCATGATCGAAGGATATTGGAATTCTTCTTATCAGGCAATTATCAATAATGGATACCTATCGATACCTGACGGGAAGCCTTTAGAGATGGTAGGTAAGCTGAAAGGAAACAAAAACATTTCAAGATTGTTTGGACCCTCCGTGATGGAACGGTTTATTGACTGGGGTAGGGAGGATGGCATTTCTCACTTCTTTTTTGGTAGTTCTGAAGCCACTTTGTTGAAAATGAAAGATACAATCGAAAAAAAATATCCAGGAGTCAAAATCGCTGGTATGCTTTCTCCCCCATTTAAACCACTTGCGGAGTGGGATAGTGTGGGTTTTATTAGCACGATTAATAATTTTAGGCCCGACTTCATTTGGGTCGGTTTAGGTGCCCCTAAGCAAGAGCATTGGATGTTTCAATATTATAAAGAATTGAACAAAGGAATTATGTTCGGAATTGGAGCTGGATTTGACTATTTGGCCGGGAACACAAAACATGCACCGAAATGGATGAAGAATGCATCACTTGAATGGCTTTACCGGTTAGTTCAGGAACCGCAAAGACTTTGGAAACGCTATCTAACAATTATACCTCAATTTATTTTATTTTCTACTCTTGAATTACTTGGTATTAAATTAAAAAAAACTAATAAATCTTCCCATTATTAAGCATTCGATGTTTTTCTGGAAAAGCAACGTTTCTTCAATAATGTGTGTCATACCAAAAAATTAAAATGATGACTAAGATCAATTAAAAAACTTATTCGCATTTTTTTAGTTAACGTTAAACTTTTTAAAAAGTAGTAAATCTAACCATGGTCAAATTTTTTGTTATTTTCTTTATAATTTGAATTTGATTAAGTAATTACCCTATACATTTGTATCAGCGTATAGCAAATCCGGAATGCCTATGAAAGCTTTAAGATTAGTTGCAATTCAAGGAAAAGAGATTTATCCAGATTTTTGCTAATCTCTTGTCACCCAACTTGAAATTTAGGCTCTGATTGCTGGCCATTTTTGTCAGAAATGTTTTTTGGATTATACCAAGAATCAAAACCAAACTTATGCAAATCCTAAATTTCGGTTCAAAGACTAGAATCACTGCCGATCTTGCTTTATTATCTATCATTCTTATTGGGACTCAAGGTTTTTATTTACCTGATGGGTATAATTTTTTTGAGACACAAAATCCTTTAATTCTTTTAACCTGCCTTATATGTTGGTTTCTTGGCGCCAAAGCTTTGGGTCTTTACAATGATTTTCGGTCAAAGCCTTTTTCTTCCGAATGGATAGTATTTCTCAAAGCATTTTTTTTATACACTTTAGTGATTTCGTTTATCTTTTTTTTCTTTTTTGATAAACTACCTTATGTCCGCTACATTTTGTCCGTGCATTGCGCCCTGATTTTTGTTTTTGTACCTGTTCAGAAATTATTCATTCGGATCATTTTAAAATTGGTACTTAACAGAAATGAGTCCGTCAAAAATGTTTTGATTGTGGGTGCAGGTGATGCGGGAATGAGTTTTTATGAGCGGTATATTAAAAACGAAAATTATGGTTTCAGGCTCACTGGCTTTGTTGATGATAAAAAGAACCCCGCCCTGAATGGTAAATACCTTGGAAATACATCGGAAATCGAGAAGGTGGTTAATCGTCATGAACTAGACGAAATTATTCTGACTTTACCTATGGACGACGAACGGCAAATGAAAGAAATTGTATCAGTAGGCGAAAAAGCAGGAAAAAGAATCCGTATCATTCAGGATTACCAGCACCTTGGAGCATCCAATCTTCATGTAGCTAAATTAGGAACATTAACTGTCATTACTCTCCGGGCCCTGCCTCTTGATATCCGGGATAATCAAATTTTTAAACGTTTGTTCGACATTATATTTTCCTTGGTCGTAGCTGTTTTTTTACTTTCCTGGATGATTCCAATTATCAGTATCCTTATAAAACTAAGTTCCAGAGGTCCGGTTTTTTTTAAACAGGTGCGACTCGGCTTGGATAACAAACCTATTATGTGTTATAAGTTTCGATCAATGGCTACCGAGAGCAGAGAAGTGGATGAAAATGGGAATTTCATTCAAGCCAGTAAAAATGACCCGAGGGTAACTGTTATTGGCAGGTTCCTACGAAAAACAAATTTGGATGAATTGCCCCAGTTTTTTTGTGTATTGAATGGCTCAATGTCGGTTGTTGGACCACGACCACATCCCGTAGCTCTGAATTTAAAGTCGAAGGATTGCGTTGAAAACTATATGAAGCGGCATTGGGTAAAACCAGGTATTACAGGTTGGGCACAGACACAAGGTTATCGTGGTGAGACACGGAACCCTATTATGATGCAGAAAAGAGTTGAGGCTGATCTTTGGTATATCGAGAACTGGACCTTATGGCTTGATTTGCAAATAATTTTGCAAACATTGGTTAATATGGTGAAGGGGGAAGAAAATGCATATTGATATTTTTTAGGTCATTATATTAGAAAATAATCTGTACATAATTCAGATGACTTTGAAAAAGTTTAGCACTTCAAATTGTGCATTCGATTAACCTGTCATGTTCTTGAAATTATTCTACAAATATTTTATTTTCTGCTTATCCTTATTTTTTTGCATAAGATCTTTCTCGCAAACTCTGCCTGTCGGTACACCTCTTCTGGAAGAAGTATGGAGGAGAAAACAACTAAAGGGAGAAAGAGATATCAATACTTCCTTCACAGTCAGACCACTTTATTCAGGAACTTATTTACAGTTTGATTCTCTTTATGATCCGTCAAATTATTTATCGGATACGAGTACGAAACTTATAACGGATACAAAAAACAAAAGTTTGATCCGCTTTCTACCGCTTATTTTCAAACAACAATACAACACTCATCATCCATATGGATGGAATGACGGGCCTATGATTCAAGCAAGGGGCTATCAAACCCTGATTTCAATGGGACTTTATGCTAGGTTTGGAATCTTGAACATACAAATTCAGCCGGAACTGGTATATGCTCAAAACAAGAACTTCGACATCTTTCCATCTTCACATACCGATAGCATTTGGCGGGTCTACTACAATACTGTTTTAAATGTTACTGATGTTCCCGAAAAATATGGTAATGGCAGCTATACAAAACTTTTTCCCGGGCAATCCAGTGTGCGAATAAATTTTAGCAAGCTCTCTCTCGGAATTTCAACTGAAAATCTTTGGTGGGGTCCCGGCATCCGAAATACCTTAATCATGAGTAATAATGCGCCGGGGTTCCCGCATGTGAGTTTTAATACGACTTCACCCATACATTCTTTTATTGGCTCGTTTGAAGGACAAATAATTTCGGGATTTCTGAAAAACTCAGGCATATTACCTCCCGACACTTCCAGGACATTTAATGGACAGCAACTTTATAAACCGAAAGAAACAGATAAAAGATATCTGAATGGAATGGTTATAACCTGGCAGCCTAAGTGGACAAAGGGCTTGCACCTGGGTTTTACAAGAATGTTTTACCTCTATAAATCGGATATAGAATCATCATTAGATGGCTATCTGCCCGTTATTGGAAGCTTTTTTAAAGGCAATACTTCAAATGAAGATGATAAAATGAGGGATCAGCTGCTTTCTGTTTTTTTCAGGCTAATTCTTCCAAAAGATCATGCTGAAGTTTACCTGGAGTTTGGCCGTAACGATCATGCCCAGAATTTAAATGATCTGTTGCAGGAGCCAGAGCATTCCCGGGCATATATATTTGGAGGAAAAAAAATATTTACCATCAATAAGAGAACCGATTTAGAATTAATGGCAGAGTTTTCCAACTTGCAATTACCTTCTACAATGCTGGTCAGAGAACAGAATAGCTGGTATGTGCATCACCAGGTTCGTCATGGCTACACTCATCTCGGACAGGTAATGGGCGCCGGTATTGGTCCCGGCTCAAACAGCCAAACGTTTGCACTCAACTGGATAAAGGGAATTAAAAGAACCGGTGTGATGTTTGAAAGAGTGGTCCTAAACAATGATTTTTATTTTGCAGCTTTTGCACCCAGTCACAATTATAAAAACCATTGGGTGGATCTTTCAATTAATTTGAGTAAAAACTTTTTTTACAAGCGGCTTGTTTTTGATACCAATATTGGATTGATCAAATCCTTAAACTATCATTGGGTAAATGTAAATCCTGACTCTGGAAACGATGTTAAGACAAATGTTATTAATGTATGCGCAAACATTTCATTGCTTTACCAGTTTTAATTTTTACAACTGGGTCTAAGGATAAATCCGCTCGTCTTGACAGGCTGATTTTCCTTTAGATTTCATATTAAACAGGGTTAGATTATGCCAACAATACTGCTGGAAAAGAAACAACTCTCTCACTCTTTTCTTTTTTCCATTTGTTCAATTGTGACTAACATGCGAGAATACGGAGAAATGAAGGAAAGTTTTGAAAAATGTGATTTTAGTGAAAATTGTGAATACCTGGTTGCCAACAATACTAATGGCAATAAGTTTTCAGCGTATGAAGCAATTGCCACTTTTATAAAACAGTCGTCTGGCCAATACCTCATTGTGGTTCACCAGGATGTTCGTTGTATTGATAATAAAGAGCATCTGATTGAATGTCTGGAAAAACTTACCTGCATAGATAATAAATGGGCGATATGCGGCAATGCGGGCAGCATGGGTTATCATGAAGAAAGGTTTTACCTGGATGATGTGGGCAAAGAAATAATAACACAAGGGTTGCCTGCTCAGGTAACCAGCCTGGATGAAAATCTCCTTATTATCAACCGGGATACTAATCTAACATTGTCAGCTGATCTTACAGGGTTTCATTTATATGGAACAGATCTGTGCCTCGTGGCTGATTTTTTGGGGTATAGCAGTTATGTTATTCCATTTATGGTAAAACATCTGAGCCCCGGCAATAAGAAAGAGTTGATGGCCTATAAGAATACCTTTATCCGGCAATATGGTAAAAAACTAAGAGGCCGGTTTGTAGAAACTACCTGCACGAAATTTTATTTATCCAATTCTGAAAAGAAGAACATATTATTCAATGGCTGGCCGTTTTTTTCCTTCATTAAATTATTGCAACGAATCGGTTTTCGGTGGCGACGCATTTCTTCTAAAAATCATACTTACAAAACAATAAGAAGAAAAAGCTAATGCTTTTTAGAATTTGATTTAGTCTTAGCTTTTCCCAAAAATATTTTTAAGAATCACCCGTACTTACAATTACTGAGGCAAGTCCTCTGACCAGTTTTTTGCATCCTGTTTAATCAGCTACCTCGCTCAACATCCTGGTTGATTAACTGATTTTATTAGCGCTAAGAGGTAAGGTTTTTCTCTCTTTTTTAAATAGAAGAGCGATGATGCCTGAAATTATTCCTATACACACTCCTCCAAGAACATCTGTTAAAAAATGCTGGGCTAAATAAACCCTTGAATAGCCAGCAAGAAATGCGAGTATAATTAGCAAGATCGACCAGGCTTTTTTATTTATCATATGCGCTATTATAAGCGCCATGGTAAATGCTGTTGTTGTGTGACCGGAAGGAAAACTATGTGATTTCCTCATCGTAACACCATCAATTATATGCACGGGAAAATTTTCAGACAAATAGCTGATGGGTCTTAATTCATCGGGGTAAACAACTCGTTTTAAAAACTGGGCTAAGATGGTTGAGATAATTACTCCTGCTATTACTGCGATAAAATATTTTCTTCTATAAAAAAAACAATAAATGCCTAAAGGAGCCCACATTATACCGTCGCCATAGTGAGTAAAGTATTTAAAGAATTGGTCAGCTACCTCATTGTGATTGCTATTAATGAGCTGAAATGACCCGTTTTTCCCAAGAGCAAGAATTAATACACCAGTGCCAATGGCAATGACGGTGGCTAAAATAAAAGCGATGCCGAAATTATTTGTCGGTCTTTCCTGCAAGGATAGAAAGATTTTTACAAAAGTAATACGAGTTCAGCAGCTCTCATAATGTGATGCCGGCCAGTTCCAGGCTTTTCTTTTTCAATTTCCTTATTTCAACTTCTTCAATTATCGGCTCGGGAGCAAGAATAAGTGATACATTATCTTCCTTCCACCATTTTGAATTTTTAAGTTCTGAGAACGGTAATACCCCAACAAGATAATTGCGGTTTAGATCAGCATGCCATTCCTCGATCCATTCAAATTTTTCTTTTGGAATATAGGCGGTATTATCAAAACTAATATAGGCCTTCAAATAAAAATCTTCAGTAAGCTGGTTAGGCTGATGATGATAGAGTTTTTTATACTCGTAATGATAGTCATAACGCAAAGCGGAAATGTCACTTAACACTGCAGACCCTGTTGGAAAACTGCCGGCACCTTTTCCATAAAAGAATTGTTTATCAGAAAAACCACTTTCGATGACTACACCATTGTATTCATTTTTTACAAAAGCTAGCTGGTCCTGCTGGTTTACAAATTGTGGTAAAACAAAAGCAGCAATACCACCATTATTAAGTTTTTTTGCCTGCGCTACTAATTTTATTTCATAATGTTTTTCCCGTGCCACTGCTGCATCATTTTGATTGATGTTTTGAATACCCGTGAAAACAATATTTTCGGGTCGTTCTACAATACCGTAGGAATGATTTAACAGAATACTCCATTTATTTAATGCGTCATAACCTTCTATATCCAGCGTAGGATCAGTTTCTGCGAAACCAGATTGTTGAGCTAGTAACAAAGCTTGCTTGAATTCTAATTTGTCTTCAAACATTTTTGTAAGAATAAAATTAGTGGTACCGTTTGCAATGGCTTTTACAGATTGTACCAGGTCATTATCATAATATTCTTCCAAATTCCTGATAATCGGTATGGAGGCACAAGCTGCCGCTTCATATAAAAGAGAAAGCTTTGTTTGTTTTTGAAGCCCTAAAAGTTCGGGCATATTTTCTGCCAGCATTTTTTTGCTTGAGCTTACCACATCTTTTCCATTTTTTAATGCCGTTGTTACGATCTCCAATGCCGCCTCTGTTTCGTTGATCACTTCAACGATCACATTTATCTCCGGATCGAAAAGCAATTCGTTTTTATCTGTTGTAAACAATTCAGCAGGGGCGTTTCTTTTTTTATCGGGATGCTTGACGCAAATTTTCTTTATCGTAGCCTTTAATGAAGGTGTCTGGTGCAGGATGCGATAAAGCCCTTCGCCAACTACACCAAAGCCGAATAGACCGATCGTAAGATTCTTGTGATAACTCATTTTTTATTTTTTATAAATTAAATATTTATGGCCTCGAATATCATAAAACAAAAAGCCCACCTGATAAATCAGGTGAGCTTTTAATATTTTGAAGACAATTTTTAAGCTTTAACGCTGACTTATCTATCCCGATCTATCGGGTTGGAATTGGCACCTTTTCTTTCACATCGCACAGACGTCATTTGTCATCCTGAGCGAAGCGAAGGATAGGTTGTCAAGGCTTCATAGGGCCATATCCCTCAGCCTTTCTTGATAAGCATCCTGTATATGATTTTTAAGAACTGGTGCAAAGATAATGGAGAAAATTTTACTGATGAACACCGGAAATAAAAATTTATGCTAACGATTGTTTTATTGGCCAGGCAATTCAAAATTTCTTTCTATCCATTCAGCTTGCGATCTTACTGATTGCTTTACAATCATCCTTTCTTCAATTTTTTTCTGCGTATTGGAAATAGACTGGCTCACCATTTTGTTTTCAATTATTTCATCTTCCTTCATACCAAGGTTTTGCATCCATACCAATGATCTTCTCGCTTCCAAAAATAGTGAGCACGGGCTCATCAAGTGCTGTTGACAGGATTGCTTCTTTTAATCCCAACTGGTCAAAAAACAAATCTCCTTTGCTTTTCTTGGTGTGATGTTCAATAAAAACTATTGGGGCCTTTCCACTTGTGATCTATGAGTTGCTCTTGCATTTAAAATACTAACAGGAGAACTTGTGGCACTGGCAAAAAATTTTTCCAGCTCAGAAATGCTGTCATCAAACCAACCGATAAAGATAGTTTTGGGATCTTCAGTTAAAATTTTTTGACAATAATTCCATTTACCCTGCCGGTGAATAAATACCCTGTCAATGATTTTTGTTTTACCACCTTCGCTATGAAAAAGTTCAAACATTCGCCAAATTTAAACGTAATTACAAAACATAATTAAGAGCAGATTGTTACTATCTTCGTTCCCCTTTTTACTATGGCAAGATCAAAAGATAACGGGATCACGGTTGAGGAAATAAATCACGAAATGATTGAGGTGCATGGAGCAAGAGTGCATAATCTCAAGAACATTGATATTTCTATTCCAAAAAATAAATTAGTTGTTATCACCGGGATCAGTGGTAGTGGTAAATCATCACTTGCTTTTGATACAATTTACGCAGAAGGCCAACGCCGTTATATGGAAACTTTCGGCGCTTATGCACGACAATTTATAGGTGATATGGAAAGACCTGATGTTGATAAGATCACCGGGCTTTCACCAGTTATTTCTATAGAACAAAAGACTACCAATAAAAATCCAAGGTCAACGGTTGGTACAGTTACTGAGATTTATGATTTTCTGCGACTATTATTTGCCAGAGTAGGAGAGGCTTATTCTTATAATACAGGCAAGGCAATGGTAAAATGGAGTGAAGAAGAAATAGTAGAAAATATTTTTAAGAAATACAAAGGCAAAAAAATATCGCTGCTTGCCCCGTTAGTAAGAGGAAGAAAAGGTCATTACCGGGAATTATTTGAAGACGTTCGCAAAAAAGGCTATTTAAAAGTAAGAGTTGATGGTGAAGTGAAAGACCTGGCTCCGAAAATGCAGGTCGATCGTTATAAAATACACGACATAGAATTAGTGATTGATCGTTTGCAGGTTACTGATGATCTTAAATCGAGATTAAGTCAAAGCGTACAACAAACGTTAAAACTTGGAAAAGACCTGATGTTTTTATTAGTAGATGAAAAGCAACTCGTACAATACAGTAAGCAACTAATGTGTGAAGACACAGGCATAAGTTACGAAGAGCCGTCGCCTAATTCATTTTCATTTAACTCACCTTATGGAGCCTGTCCAACCTGCAAAGGGCTTGGAAATATTTTTACGATTGACATGGATTTAGTGTTGCCAGATAAAACACTAAGTGTAAAAGAAGGAGGCATTTCACCCTTGGGAGAGGAAAGAGATGCCAGCGTATTTCAGCAAGTGGTGGAGTTTGCCAGGAAGTATAAAATAAAGTTAGATATACCTATCGGTAAATTGCCAAAGCAACAATTGGATCTTCTTTTATTTGGTGATAAAAATATCAGTTCATCAATGGAAGTGGATGCGGCAGATGAAACCGTACCCCATGAGTACACCGGAAGCTATGAAGGAATAGTACCCATGCTTAAAAGATGGTTTGTATCAACAAGCAGTACGGAGTTCCTAAGAGATTGGGTACAGCAATTCACAACACTGAAAACCTGTAGTACATGTAACGGCGCAAGGCTAAAAAAAGAAAGTCTTTGGTTTAAAATTTTGGGTAGGAATATTTCACAGCTTGGTGAAATGAATCTTGATAATCTTGCCGCATGGTTTGATGGTATTGAATTAAGAATTACAGATAAGCAAAAGAATATTGCAAAAGACGTTTTAAAAGAAATAAGAGAAAGACTTCAATTTCTTTTGGATGTTGGATTAACATATCTCACACTCAACCGAGCATCAAAAACATTAAGCGGTGGCGAATCACAAAGAATACGGTTGGCAACACAGATCGGTTCACAATTGCAGGGCATTACTTACATTCTTGATGAACCTTCTATTGGTTTGCATCAACGTGACAATCATCGATTGATTGATGCATTAAAAAATCTTCGTGATATTGGTAATAGTGTGTTAGTGGTGGAGCATGATAAGGATATCATGATGTCAGCAGATCATTTGATTGACATTGGGCCCAAGGCAGGTTTTCACGGCGGAAAAATTGTTGCGCAGGGTATTCCACAGGAAATGCTCAAGCTTGATACACTAACTGCCAGCTATCTTAATGGACATCATAAAATTGCAGTACCAGAAGAAAGAAGAAAAGGTAATGGAAAATTTATAGAGCTAAAAGGAGCCAAAGGAAATAATCTTCGTGATCTTGATGTGAAATTTCCGTTGGGAAAATTTATTGTGGTTACCGGCGTTAGCGGAAGTGGTAAGTCAACATTGATCAATGAAACTCTTTACCCAATCCTGTCAACACATGCTTATGGATCTAGAGTATCGCCACTTGAGTATAAAAATGTAAAAGGGCTTGAGCATATTGATAAAGTGATTGAGATCGATCAGTCACCAATTGGCCGTACACCAAGAAGCAATCCTGCTACTTATTGCGGATTTTTTACTGATATAAGAACTTTATTTGCTTCGATCCCGGAAGCAAAGATCAGGGGATATAATGCAGGTCGGTTTTCATTTAATGTAAAAAGTGGCCGCTGTGATGTTTGTGAAGGTGGCGGCATGAGAGTGATTGAAATGAACTTTTTGCCGGATGTTTATGTGCATTGTGAAAAATGCAATGGTAAAAGATATAACAGGGAGACATTGGAGATCCGTTACAAGGGAAAATCAATTGCTGATGTACTTGATATGACAGTGGAAGAAGCGGTGGAGTTTTTCCAGCATATACCTTATATCTATCGTAAAATAAAAGTGCTGGGAGAAGTGGGGCTTGGTTATATTACACTTGGACAAAGTGCGGTTACATTAAGTGGGGGCGAGGCACAACGGGTAAAGCTTTCAACAGAGCTTGGAAAAAAAGATACCGGTAAAACATTTTATATACTTGATGAACCAACAACTGGTTTACATTTTGAAGACATTCAACATTTACTTTCTGTTCTTAATAAACTAGTTGACCGTGGTAATACCGTACTTGTTATCGAACACAATATGGATGTTATTAAAGTCGGCGATCATGTTATTGACCTTGGCCCTGAAGGAGGAGATGGAGGCGGAAAGATATTGTTTGAGGGCACACCTGAGGGCTTAATAAGCTGCAAAGACAGTTATACTGCAGAGTTTCTTGCCCAGGAAATAAAATAAAAACCCGCAGCTTTTCAGGAGGGATAAGGAATAATCGTTTTCAAATGATTGTCGTTAACCAACAGACTTTCATTCAGGGCACAGATTAAACTTTTCCTGATTGGGGAATTTTTTGGTGGTAAATAAAGGAGTGAAGCAATAAGTGTCCAATAAGGATGGCAGCAGGTGTTCAATAAAATTTGAATACATACATTGAGAGTAACAAATAGAGAACGGATCAGGTTTTAGTCACCAGGTATTGTATTTTAAAGAGCCCGCTGCCCTTATTGGAACTGTCTTAAATATTGTAAAGAACTATTTTATAGTGAGCTTTCCAGACTCACTCATTTCATCATTCTTAAATACCTGGTAAGTATAAGTTCCTTTTTCCAGGCCATTTATTTTCTTATGGTCTTTCTCATCCATTTTATAATGTACCATAATCGTACCCTCTGCGTCAAACACAAAGAAATCGACCTTTGCCGCCTCCACATTTTTTACATGTATTACTTTTTTTAGTAGATCAGGGTAGATCTTTACTTCTCTTTCTTTTTTTGAAATTCTTGCATTTTTACTCTCAGTAGCATTGGTGCTTTCAATTACAGAACATGACTGGGTAGAACCTAGTAGCAAGACCAGGCCGAAGAGAAATGATGAATTATTTAAGTAGGATCGGGTAGAGTTTATTTTCATATAGGTTCGGATTGGTGACAGATTAAAAGTAAAGCGGACATCGCATCTGTCGCAAAGCTCTTTTGTTTGGCGAATTATTTCCATTCAACCTCCAGCCGAAACGGAGAATGGTAGAAAAATAAGAATCCATTTCTTTTGAGTCGCCACGTTGTTTGCCAATAGTAGGTCTTGTAATATTACGGAATGGCTCACGATTATACAATTGATAAGCAACAGGCACATCTGCCGGTGCTAAATATTGTGAAAAATTAATAGGGTCTATATATTTTGTACTTACATCATCTATATAATCTGTAAAAGTTTTGCGATGCAATACTTCTAAGCCGATGTAAAAATTTTCTTTAATAAAATATTTGAATCCTGCACCCATTGGAATTTCAAGCTGGGTTAAGCTATATTCTTTCCTATCGGGATATTGTGACATGCCCTGTCCTTCAAGGCGAAGCGGTTTTAATTCGACTAATTTTTTTGAATTCAGGTTATTGGGATCGGGATAATAATAGCCTTTGGGATTAAAATGGAAGGCACCGACGCCTGCAATACCGTAAGGTCTAAACTTTCCTTGCAGATCGTCATAATTTTCAAGAAAAACTGTTGGATAAAATTCAAAGCCTAAATATAATTCTGTGACCTTTGACTGAAAGTATAGATTACGACGCCATCTTGAAAACTCACGACCGCCGGCAAGATTCACTTCATCATCACTCCCTTCAAGAAATGATGAATTAAACGCTAGCCTTAAGCCGAGCCATTCAGAGGGGTAAAAGTTAAAGTAAAGGCCTTTTGAAAAATTTGTAAGTGGCATGTCTACGTCTGCAACAAAGGGCTTACCAATACCACGGGAACCACCAAGATCACCAAGAAAAAATGATGGACCTAGGCCGATACCCAATTCATATTTTCCATCTTTAAAAGAAATGGATTGTGAATTGGACCACAATGACAGAGACAGTAATAAAACCGTAACTAGTGTACGGGTAAAGTGTACAATTGCTCTCATAGATACCAGATTTGTGTTTTTCACCGGAACTTTTAAAATTCCGAAATCAGGATTTGGACTGACGACTAAAGTAGAAAATAAATTCCTACCAATCAATGACGAATAGCGGGTATTTTTATTGTAGTAGCAATAAGAAGTTTTTTTACTTGGACTTTTACTAAGAAGGATCTCTCGACATCTTTATGTGTAGTATTCCATCGTCTAAATATTCTTCACCTACTACAATAAAGCCAAGTGATTCATAAAATCTTTGCAGGTAAACCTGCGCACTTAAAGTGATGGAAATTTTGCCAAAAAGTTTCTCACAGGCTTCAATAGATCTTTTCATCAGTTCTTTTCCTAATCCCGACCTTCTTTTTGATGAAGAAGTGACAACACGTCCAATTGCGGGATCGCTGTATGAAACTCCTGGTGGAAGAATTCTTGCATAGGCAATTAGTTTATCATCTTCGATTGCCATCAAATGCCATGCTGGTTGATCTTTTCCGTCTGGGTCGTTATAAACACAATTCTGTTCAACAATAAATACTTCACTTCTTAATTGCAGGATATTATATAACTCATCTAAAGTTAATTCATCAAATTTTTTTATTGTCCAAGTGATCATATTTCTTTTTTATCTACCTGCTGGGACAGGTAATACAGGTAAACCCTCATTGCCATCTTCACTAACCGATTGCACAGCAAAAAAATAATTATCCTTTGAATAGGGAAGATCCATTTTAGTATCTGTTGTAAAAAACTTTTTCTCCCACACCGGGCTTGAAGTTTCTCTCATTAATATATAGTAACCCTTAACTTTTCCTGAATTCGGCGCTTTCCACGTCAGGTTGGTAAAATTGGTGAGTTTCCTTGTTTCAATCTTTACTTCTTGTGGCATTGAAGGAGATTTCGAAAGGTTGGCAAGATTACAAAGATTCATTGCAGTGTTTTTTCTGAGGTATTCAAAATCCATGAATTCAGGCAGATCGCCAAATTGTACTCCATTTTCAATTCTTACATCCTGGTGCTGGCGATTATAATTCTCATTCATTTCAGTGATACGTACCGCAGCAAACCCACGCTGTACATAGGGAGTATGATCTCCGCCACGCAGGAACCTGTCGTTACGATAGATCATAACGATTTTAAGATTTTTTACATAGCGTTCCCCAATTTCTTTTACATACCGTGCAAGTTGTCTTGGCTTGCCATCATTTTCCAACCCAAGATTCCTGATCGTTGTTGCAATTCTGCCTGTATCTAAGACTGAAAGTCCTTCACTAAAAACTCTTACCTGGTTATTACTTGCTTTGTTTGTTTCATTTTGATTATTGCCACCCATTATATCATTATTCAATACTGCTTCAATATTCCAGTTTTCTTTTTTTGCTTTTTCTGCCATAAAGGTTGAGCCAAGCAGCCCCTGCTCTTCACCACTTACTGCTACAAATATGACCGTTGCCGAAAAAGGATGCTTACACATTATTCTTGCACATTCCATTACGGCTGCTACGCCACTTGCATCATCATTGGCGCCGGGAGCATCTCCCGTTCTATCCATCACACTGCTGCGCATATTATCTAAATGCCCGCTGATAATAAATATTCTTTTGTCAGTTGGATCGGTACCCTTTAAAGTCGCCATTACATTGCCTAGCAAAAGTGTTGTATCAACTCTTCGACCATCCTTTTGTAAAGTAGTGGTATCAATTATTGCCGTCAGTCGTCCTGCCGATTGTTTTGCAAATTCATTGAAACAACTCAGTACCCAATTGCGGGCAGCGCCTATACCACGATTTGGATCTGATTGAGTACTTAAAGTATTTCTTGTGCCAAAACTTACCATCTTTTTCACATACGATTCCAATGAATCTTTAGAGACCTCATTGACCATCTTTACGATCATTGGATCTTTTTGATTTGTTTGGGCAA
>DASYQG010000093.1:0-1833 GCA_036005825.1 Chitinophagaceae bacterium
CTGCGCTGCTGTCGCATATAGCGTAAACAAAAATCTGAGGCGCCTTTATAAACGTTATCTCCTATTTCAAATTCAGGAGATTTTACTCCGCCTGCCTGTAAGTAATAGCGGCCTGGTTTTTTGAATGAAGAGAAATTTAACCGATAAGTTTGTTTAAATGGACCATAAGCTCCGAATGCTTTTCCCGCACTCGCATTCAAAACAAATTTTTTGGTTGCAGCATCCACTAATTGAAATGTTTTAATCTGCACAGTATCCTTACTTGCCCAGGCAGCCACTTTCACTCCATTAGGCTGAAATCCGAGTAAATTGATGCGAATCCAAGCAGAATCATTTTCTTTTTTACCGGAAAAACCAACTAACAATAAAATGAATAAGTAGCGGTACATGAAAAAATTTTATTTGTCAAGATACAAATAAGTTTAATTGCAGTTTCTGCCTTATCTTAATCATCCAATCCTGCTTATGGCTGTTATTGCACTCGATCTTGGTGGAACTAAATTAGCTGCTGCCTTTTTTAATGATAACGGGGATATTCTTTTTAAAACAACTCATTCGCTTGATAAAAAGCAAGGAACAGAAGTTGGTAAGCTTATTTCCCAAGTGGCAAATGATCTATTAGATAAATCAGAAGAGGTCACAGCTCTCGGCATTTGTGTTCCCGGTATCGCACATACAAAAACCGGCAAGGTTTGGGCGCCAAACATTCCGGGTTGGGATGATTATCCATTGCTGGAAGAATTAGAACGATCGGTTAACAATGAAAAAATAAAGATCAAAATTGACAGCGACCGAGCCTGTTATATTCTGGGTGAAGTTTGGAAAGGAAATGCCCGCGGTTGCAAGGATGCGATCTTTTTATCAGTAGGTACTGGTATCGGAGCCGGTATTTTGATCAATAATGAAGTATTGCGTGGTTCACATGATATTGCCGGAGCTATTGGGTGGATGGCTTTACACAGACCTTTCACCCAAAAATATATTTCATGTGGAGATTTTGAATACAATGCTTCTGGAGAAGGTGTTGTAAAAGTTGCAAAGGAAATGCTTGGTAGTGGTGCTTATAATAAAAGTGTTTTGAAAAAGATCAACCCTGACCTGCTTTCTGCAAAAGATATTTTTGATGCTTACGAAATGGGCGATGAGCTCTCAAGTGCAGTAATTGCAAATGCGATTGAATGCTGGGGTATGGCAACAGCTAATCTTATAAGTTTATTCAACCCCGAAAAAATAATTTTTGGAGGAGGTATGTTTGGCCCGGCATTAAAATTTTTAGATGATATCTATATCGAAGCAAAAAAATGGGCACAGCCCATCAGCATTATGCAAGTACAATTACAAGCCTCTGCCTTAGGAAGTGATGCAGGGTTATATGGAGCAGGCTTGCTGGCGTTAAGAGATTAAATTTATATTCACATCATGTATAAAAGGAAGCAGGTTTTTGCCGCAGCATGTATCGGGCTTCTATTATTCGGTATCATGCTTATCACACTTGGTTCTATTTTACCATCGCTTGCTGCAAAGTTCATGATGAATGAAATAAGTTCGGGTAAATTAGTTTCACTCCTTCCTATTGGTATTATCGCCGGCTCATTGGTATTTGGTCCCGTTGCAGACAGGTATGGTTATAAAATGTTATTCATATCGACTTCGTTATTGATGCTACTTGCTTTTGAAGGACTCGCCTTTGCAAATTCATTTTTGTTATTACAGGTTTCAATATTTGTGCTGGGGTTTGGAGGTGGTGTTATCAACGGATCAACCAATGCTGTAGTTGCCGATATCAGCTCTGAAGATAAAGGTGCCAACCTGAGCCTGCTTGGTGTTTTCTTT
>DASYQG010000094.1:0-13339 GCA_036005825.1 Chitinophagaceae bacterium
TAACCGTCTGAGCTAAGGGTCCTGAGCTTTTTGACTCCGGGCGGCAAAAATAAAAAAATAAAGTGTAGATGAGCAATTATTTCAATTCTTCGAAATCAATGTAATCTCCAGCTTGTTCCTTTTTAGTGGAAGCATTTGTATTAATCGGCTGGTTATCTTCCGAAGCTCTGGCGTAGGAAGATTGCTGATTCATCTGATCTTCCATTCGGCTATGCATATCACGAAATTGTTTCTTTACCTGCTTCGTAGTTTTATAGATTGGAATGATGAAATGGAATATCAGCCTGTAAGCCAGATAAATTAAGAAGGCGTAAAGCAAATAACGTAACATGACACAAAATTAATCTTGGCTGTGAAAGTTGGCCTGTTAAATTTGCTATGATTAATATTTGGCTGATAATCGGTATTTCCTTTACATTTGCACCGGCAATGATTGAAAGAAGGGAACGGGTTCGTTCCCTTCTTCATTTTCAATACCGGCCAGCTAAAGTAGCAGGGTATGAATACTGAAAACCAGGTAATAACGGTAGAAAAGAAGTTAAGTGAGTTATTGACAGAGTTGCCGGGTTATTTCCCGGTTGAAATAAGTGTAAGACCAACCAATAATATCAAAGTGTTTGTGGATGCTGACCAGGGCGCAGCCATCGATCAGCTTTCAAAGTTAAACCGGGCTCTTTATAAATGGGTAGAAGAAAACCTTTTTCCGAACGGAGACTTTTCAATTGAAGTATCCTCGCCAGGATTGGATGAACCACTGAAGCTTGACAGGCAATACTTAAAGAATATTGGCCGGATGGTGGAAATAGTATTAAAGAATGGGTTGAAAAAAGAAGGGAAATTGATAAGCGTTTCAGAAAATGAGATAGTAATAGAACAAGAGATAGGAAAGGGAAAAAAGAAAGAAGTCATTCAACATATAATTTTAAAAGAAGAAATTAAAACAACAAAGGTCCAGGTGAAATTCTGATGATAAGATCAGGAAAGATCCGAAACCACCATTAAAAATCGAAAATCGTTTGTATTATGTCAAGTATCAACCTGATAGATGCATTCCAGGAATTTAAGGATGCAGAAAATATTGATCGCCCCACGATGATGAAAGTGGTAGAGGATGTTTTCAAAACTTTGCTGCGTAAAAAATTCGGCAGTGATGAAAACTTTGATGTAATTGTAAACGCTGAAAAAGGTGACCTTGAGATCATGCGCCGCCGCACCATTGTGGAAGATGGGCAGGTAAACGATCCGTTAGCAGAAGTTGCCTACAGCGACGCGGTGAAAATTGAGCCGGATTTTGAAGTAGGTGAAGAATTGTTTGAGCCGATCGATCTTTATGATTTCGGTCGTCGTGCAATTCTTGCTGCCAAGCAAACACTTGCCAGCCGTATCAGCGATCTGAAGAAAAACTCGCTGGCTAAAAAATACAGCGAAAGAATTGGGGAGATCATTAGCGCAGAAGTATACCAGGTTTGGAAAAAAGAGATCTTATTACTGGATGAAGAAGGAAATGAATTGATCCTTCCCAAAAGTGAGCAAATACCTCAGGATTATTTCAAAAAAGGCGAATCTATCCGTGCAGTGGTTAAAAAAGTGGATATGAGAAATAATACTCCGGTAATTATACTTTCGAGAACTTCGCCGGACTTTCTTGCCAAATTGCTGGAAATTGAAGTACCTGAAATTTTTGATGGCCTCATTGTCATCAAAAAAATTGTTCGTGATCCGGGTGAAAGAGCTAAAGTGGCAGTTGAATCTTTTGATGATCGTATAGATCCGGTAGGAGCTTGTGTGGGAATGAAGGGTAGTCGTATTCATGGCATAGTTCGTGAACTAAAGAATGAGAATATCGATGTGATCAATTATACGAACAACACCCAGTTATTGATCCAGCGATCATTGACGCCTGCCAAGATCACCAGTATGGAACTTGACCAGGATAATAAACATGCAAATGTTTACCTGAAACCCGACCAGGTTTCATTAGCGATCGGTCGCCGTGGAGTAAATATCAAGCTGGCAAGTGAGCTTACAGGATATGAACTTGATGTATATCGTGATGATGAGGGAGTAGAGGAGGAATTTGATATCGATCTGGATGAATTTAGTGATGAGATAGAAACATGGGTGATCGATGAGTTAAAACGCATCGGTTGCGATACCGGAAGAAGTGTATTGAACCTGACCGCGGCAGAATTAGAACGCCGCACAGATCTGGAAAAAGAAACAATTGATGAAGTAAGAAAAGTATTGCAGGCGGAATTTCAGAAAGAATAAAATGGTGAGTTGTGAATAATGAGTGGTGAGTAATCAATCTGAACTCATAACTGACCATTTACCACTCACAAATAAGATGAATAGAATTACTGAACGTACAAGTGAGTGACACAACGAAAGGCGAGCAGAGATAAATAGTTGATAACATAAAAAAACTTAATGGCAGAAACAGCAACACCGCGATTAATGGCCGCAGCCAAAGAATTTAACATCGGTAAAGACACCCTTGTTGATTTTTTGACAGGCAAAGGATTTAGTAAAGATGATCTGAAGCCGACCTCCAAGCTCTCAGAAGACATGTATCGTGCCCTGCAACAAGAATTCCAGAGTGATAAGGTGGCAAAGCTGAAAAGTGATTTGATCGATTTGCCGAAAGGAGTTGCAGCAGACCTAAAGAAAAAGAAAGACGAAGAAGAAATTATTTTCAAAAAAGATAAAGAAGAAAAGAAACCGGTAAAAAAAGAGGAGCCAAAAGAGGAAGCACCTGCACCACCACCAGTAGTTGTTGAACAACCTGTAGTAGCAGAGCCTGAACTTGTAAAAGCGGAAATACCGGAGCTAGAAGGTCCGAAAGTGATCAATAAAATTGATCTCTCAACGATCGATTCTTCAACAAGACCTAAAAAAGAATCAAAGAAGAAGGAAGAAAAAGTAGAAGAGAAAGAAGAGAAGAAGTCCACGAAAAAGAAAAGCAAAAAAGAAGAAGTAATAGAACAACCGGTTGAAGAGGTAAAACAAGAAATAATTGCTGAAGAGCCGATAGAAGAAGCTCCTCCTGTTATTGAAAATATAAAAGCAGATAAATTGGAAGGACCAAAGATCCTTGGAAAGATAGATCTGCCTGTGGAGAATGATACTCGTCCGAAACATGATGAAAAGCGTAAACGCAAACGCATCCCAATTGAGAAAAAGGAAGTAAAAAGAGAAGATGCAATCAAGGATAAGGACAGGAGAGATGATAGATTTAAAAGAGATGGTGGCCGTCCGGCTGGCCCGGGTCAAGGTGGTGGAAGAGGACCGGGTGGGCCTGGGGGCGGTGGAAGAACTGGTCCTGGCATTGCCCGCAGAGGAGATCACAGGCCTGCAAGAGAAGACAAAGTAATTGACGAAAAAGAGATACAGGAAAAAATAAGAGAAACACAAGCTAAACTTGCAGGTGCCGGTGGTCGCGGTAAAAGTTTGAAAGCTAAATATCGTAAAGCAAAGCGTGAAGAGGCGGCCGAAGCTGCAGGGGATAATGATGATGGCAACAAACTTCAGTTAACCGAGTTCATAAGTGTAAGTGAGCTGGCAAACCTGATGGACGTAAACTTCACTGATGTTATCAGTAAGTGTATGGGTCTCGGTATCATGGTTTCGATAAATCAACGACTCGATGCGGAAGTAATAGAACTGGTAGCAAGTGAATTTGGATTTGATGTTGAGTTCATCGACATGGAAAAGCAGATGGAAATGGAAGATGTGGATGATGAAGACGATGACGAAGAAGAATTGCAATCCCGTTCTCCAATTGTGACGATCATGGGTCACGTTGACCATGGTAAAACATCTTTGCTTGATTATATAAGAAGGGCGAATGTAGTAGCAGGTGAAGCTGGCGGTATCACACAGCACATCGGTGCTTACCAGGTTGAATTGCCCAACGGGAAAGAAATTACTTTCCTTGATACACCGGGTCACGAAGCATTTACTGCGATGCGTGCCCGTGGTGCTAAGGTTACTGATATTGCTGTGATCGTTATTGCTGCGGATGATGCAGTGATGCCGCAAACAAAAGAAGCGATCAGCCATGCCCAGGCTGCTGGTGTGCCAATGATCTTTGCCGTAAATAAAATTGATAGAGACGGTGCAAACCCTCAGAAAATTTATGAGCAACTTTCGCAAATGAATTTATTGGTAGAAGCGTGGGGTGGTAAATTTCAGAGCCAGGAAATTTCAGCTAAGAAAGGGTTGAATGTAGATCAGCTATTAGAAAAAATATTATTGGAGGCAGAATTGCTTGACTTAAAGGCAAATCCTGAACGTGAAGCAAGTGGAACTATTATTGAAGCAACATTAGATAAAGGACGTGGTTATGTTGCTACCGTTCTTGTTCAGAATGGCACATTGAAAGGTGGAGATCTTGTAGTAAGTGGTCAGCATTTCGGAAGAGTAAAGGCCATGTTCAATGAAAGAAATAAGAAAAAAGAAGAAGCGCCACCTTCAGCACCTGTATTGATCCTTGGTTTGAATGGTGCACCACAAGCTGGCGAAAAATTCAGGGTGTACGATGATGAAGCGGAAGCAAAAGAAGTAGCATATCGCCGTGCACAGATCCTTCGTGAGCAAGGTATTCGTACCAAGAAACATATTACACTTGATGAGATCGGTCGTCGTTTGGCACTCGGTAATTTCAAAGAATTGAATGTGATCATCAAAGGTGACGTGGATGGATCGGTAGAAGCATTAAGCGATAGCTTACAGAAATTAAGTACAGAGGAAATTGTTGTAAGAGTAATTCATAAAGGGGTTGGTCAAATAACGGAAAGTGATGTAACATTAGCCAACGCATCTGATGCGATCATTATCGGCTTTAATGTTCGTCCTTCACAACAGGCCGCAAAACTTGCAGAAAACGAAGCGATAGAAATAAAGATGTATTCCATCATTTACAAAGTGATTGATGAAATAAAAATGGCGATGGAAGGAATGTTGGAACCAACGATCCAGGAAAAGATCGTTGCGAATGTTGAGATAAGAGAAGTATTCAAGTTTGATAAAACGATCGTTGCAGGCTGTTATGTGCGGGATGGAAAAATTAAGAGGGATTCTAAAGTTCGCCTTATCAGGGATGGTATCGTTACCTACCCGACCGGCGAAGGCGCCTATGCGGAACTAGCTTCTTTAAAACGATTTAAAGATGATGTAAAAGAAGTGCAGGCAGGGATGGAATGTGGATTAATGATCAAAAATTACAGCGATATAAAAGTGGGAGATGTGGTAGAAGCATTTGAGGAAGAAGAAGTGAAAAGGACGCTTTAAGATACTGGATGCTGGATTGCAGTTTCTGGAATCAAGTATCAGGTATCCAGTATCCCGAAAAACTTTTGTTAATAAACCCGGCTTCCTTACTTCCTCTGATAATCAAATTTACTTTTGGGGATTCAAATCCTGGTTATGAAGAAAATATTTACACTCAGCTTATTCTTTTTAATGGCGGCAACGTTTGCTGCACAGGGACAATCAGCAAAAGTGGTGGCAGATAAGATACTTGCTATTGTCGGAGACAGGATAATTCTTTATTCCGATATTCAAAACACTATTTCCGATGCCATAAGAAATGGCAACCAGGTCCCGGAAAATGCACAATGTGTATTGATGGAGCAGGCATTGATATCAAAAGTATTGATGCTGCAGGCAGAAAAAGATTCCTTACCTGTAACAGACGAAGAAATAGAATCAGACCTTGATAACCGGATCCGTAAATACATCAATGCTTATGGCTCGCAGGAAGCACTGGAAGAAATTGCCGGCAAATCCATTTACCAGATAAAAGAAGATGCAAGAGAAACAGTGAGGGAACAAAAGCTTGCGGAAGCCATGCAACGGAAAATAGTGGAGAATGTGCATATCACTCCCAATGAAGCAAAACTATTCTATGATAAAATTCCAAAGGACAGCCTTCCCTATTTTGAATCGGAATTGGAGATCGGTCAAATTGTTTTTTATCCCAAGGGCAATCGTGATCTTGAAAAATTTATAATGGATGAACTGCTCAACTATAAAAGACAGGTTGAAATGAAGTTGGCAACCTTTGAGCAACTGGCACAACGTTATTCAGAAGATCCGGGAAGTAAAGAAAGAGGCGGTCAATACCAGGTAAACCGCAATGATAAAACATGGGACCCGAATTTCCTGGCCGCTTGTTTTCGTTTGAAAAGCCCGGGAGATATGATCGGCCCTATTAAAACAAAATTCGGATATCATTTAATACAATTAGAGCAACGGATCGGTGATGATGCTGTGATCCGCCATATACTACGTGTACCTCCTGTAACAGATGCAGAAATAAAAACTGCGATGGCAAAAGCCGATACGGTAAGATCGAAAATTATTGCTGGTTCTTTAAGTTTTGCCGCAGCAGCTACACGCTATACAGAAGATGAGCAGGCAAAATTCAGCGGGCCATATTTTTTAGGTCGTGATGGTGGTCCTTATGTAACTATTGATCTTCTCGATAAAGATCTTGTTGCTATGCTTGATAAACTGAAACCCGGCGAATATTCACAGCCCGTTGTGTTTGATGAGAATGGAAAAAAAGGCGTACGTATTGTACATTATAAAAGCCGCAGCGAACCTCATCGTCTGAACATGCAGGATGATTTCAGCCGCCTGTCAGCAATGGCGTTGGAAGAAAAGAAGCAAAAGACGCTGGAAAAATGGATGAAGGATAGAGTTCCGACATACTATATTATGATCGATGATGAAATAAAAAGCTGTACTGATCTTACAAAGTGGATCAGCGAAAAGCAGAAAGCGTTTTGATTGCGGGGAACGAAGCAATCTCCTTATTCATAGAAATATTTATGTAGCAAACCGAGCCCAACTATTAAGCTTCTTTTGGGTCGCACTCTTGTAAGTCCGATAATTCTATTTGACTTTTATCAATTTATTTTTCTTCCCTTATCGAAAACTTTCACACCTGTTTTCTGCGCATCAACCATTAACTTTGCGCCTTCTCTACAGAAAATGATTCATGAGTGACCCGATAAAACACGAATGTGGCCTGGCATTTATCCGTCTTCGGAAGCCGTTCTCATATTACCATCAAAAATATGGCACAGTGATGTGGGGGCTTAACAAGCTCTACTTACTGATGGAAAAACAACATAACCGCGGCCAGGATGGTGCAGGCATTGCTACTGTAAAGCTGGATGTAGAACCTGGTTATCCTTTTATGAATCGTATGCGCAGCAATGCTACACAGGCGATTGCCGATATATTTCAACAAGTAGGAAAAGAGGTGGAAGAGTTAGAGAAATATCATCCCGGTATCAGGAATCATCCGGGTTTGATGAAAGGCCATGTAAATTTTTTAGGTGAATTGTTGTTGGGCCATCTTCGTTATGGCACTCAGGGAAAAAATAAGTTAGAATACTGTCATCCTTTTATTAATCGTGATACAATTCCAGCACGCAATCTTGCATTAGCGGGAAATTTTAATATCGTTAACTCCGATGAATTATTTGCATTAGCAGGAAAAGAACCGCATGAGAATACTCGTTTCAGTGACCTGGCTGCAATGATCGAACTCATGCATACCTATCTCTGTCGTGAAGATGAAGCATCTCCGGAAAAATTAGATATTAAAAAAGTATTGAAGAAAGCCTTACCAATTTTTGATGGTGGATTTCATGTTGGCGGAATGACCGGCAATGGTATTGGTTTTGTTTTTCGTGATGCACATGGCATCCGTCCATCTTATTATTATTTTGATGATGAAGTGGTCGTTGCAGCATCGGAACGGGCCGCTATTCGTACAAGTTTTAATGTTGGAGAAAATGAAGTGAAAGAATTAATGCCGGGGCAAGCATTGATCGTTGATGAGAAAGGAATAATTGAAGTAGCACAAATATTAGAGCCGAAAGAAAGAAAGGCTTGCAGCTTTGAAAGAATTTATTTTTCCCGCGGCAGTGATGAAAAGATCTATCGTGAAAGAAACCAGCTTGGTTATAACCTGACTGAGCAAGTATTGAATGCGATAGATCATGATCTGAAGAACACGATCTTTTCTTTTATACCTAATACAGCAGAAACTGCATTTTATGGAATGCTGAAAGGGATGGAAGATTTTTTGAACAAGGTGAAGATCGAAAGGATTTTGAGTTGGGGCAGAGATTATGATCCGGAGAAGTTGAAAGAAATGGTCAATCGCCGTATACGAATTGAAAAAGTGGCGATCAAGGATGTAAAGATGCGGACTTTTATCACTGAAGATTCTAGTCGCAGTGAAATGGTACAACACGTTTATGATATCACCTATGGTACAGTAAGAAATGGAGTGGACACTTTAGTGGTGATCGATGATTCGATCGTTCGTGGCACAACATTGAGAGAAAGTATCATTCGCATGTTGTCAAGATTGCAACCGAAAAAGATCATTGTTGTTTCTTCTTCACCGCAAATTCGTTACCCGGATTGTTATGGTATTGACATGAGTAAGATGGGTGAGTTTGTTGCCTTCCAGGCGGTGGCGGCATTATTAAAAGAAAGAAATAAAGAAGCTTGCTTGCAGGAGATATATGATCATTGCAAGGAACTAAATCGCAGCAACCAATTGCATACAGAGAATGTTGTAAAAAGGATTTATAAGCTCTTTACGATTGATGAGATCACGAATAAGATCGCTGAATTAATTACACCGAAAGATCTTCGTATTCCTGTAGAAGTCATTTATCAAACAATAGAGAATCTTCATTCTGCTTGTCCAAGCAATCTTGGTGACTGGTATTTCACCGGCAACTATCCTACTCCTGGTGGTAATAAAGTAGTGAACAAAGCTTTCATGAATTATATGGAAGGCAAGAATGTTCGTGGCTATTAAGTTTGCTTGAATTTTGTAGTTTTTTCCCACACGAATTTTATTTGGAACTTGGCATTTGTTATTTGTAATTTTAATAAACGAAATTTCAAATTTGAAAACTCTTCTTCTTATACGTCATGCAAAAAGCAGTTGGGACGATGCCGGTCTGACTGATTATGAACGGCCTTTGAATGAACGTGGCAAAAAGGATGCACCGGCAATGGCGGAAAGATTATATGAAAGAGGGATTAAGATAGATGCATTTGTTACCAGTCCTGCAAGACGTGCAAGAAAAACTGCTGAGCAATTTGCCAAACGATATAAAAAAGAAAAAGAAGACCTGCTGCTGAAGACAGAATTGTATATGGCAAGTGATGAAGCATTTAATAGCGTTGTTGAAAAATTGAATGATGATATTGATTGTGTAGCTATTTTTTCACATAACCCGGGCATCACTGATTTTGCAAACAGTCTTACTGATGATATAAGAATAGATAATATTCCTACTTGTGGCATTTTCGCTGTATCCATCGAGGCGAAGAAGTGGAATAAATTCAAAGAAGCAAAAAAGAAATTCTTATTCTTCGATTACCCCAAGGCTCTTGTTCAATGAGCCTCGTTTAAAACTAACGAGAAATACACCAAGGAAGATCATGAAACCGGCCAGCAGTTTTGCAGGCGTTAATTGTTCATGAAAAAAGATCACGGCAATGATAGCTGCAAATACAGGTTGTGTGTAAATGTAAGACCCAGTTGCTCCGGCGCCAAGATGTTGTATACCGTAAATATTAAAGAAATAAGCAAGGAAAGTCCCGGGAACAACAATAAATAGTATTGATAAATAATGTGACCATTCTAATTTCTCCCAGGGAATTGAAACGAATTCATTCCATCCAAATGGGAGTATCATAAGAAAGCCAAAAGTGAAAACCCAGCGAACTACATGCAAAGGCGGGTATGCAGCCATCAAAGGCTTTACTATTATAAAATAAATGGTATAAGAAATTGCATTGATGACGATCAGCAAGTCACCAAACAAATAATCCGATGCCGATGACGATTGTTCTTTTGAAAGAATTAATAATACTGCTCCGCCGATACCCAACGCTAAACCGAATGCTTTAATCATCGTAACTTTTTCTTTTAATACTGTGAAAGCAAAAACAGTAATCAGAATGGGTGTAAGCAATATCAACAGCGACGCATGAATAGCAGATGTATAAGTAAGACCTTTAATGAAAAACATTTGATTGATAGCAATACCGGTCAACCCGCAAAGAAAAAACCGACCCCAATGTTTTCTTTTAATATGCGGTTTTACCTCACTCATTGTCCATAATAACCAAAAAAGAATAAGACTGACACCTACGCGTAGAATATTTACTGCATACGGTTTTATTAACGTCGGTGAAACATATTTTACCAAACTGAAATTAATAGCGAAGAAGAGATTGGTGCTAAGAACAGCTATATGTGCTTTGGCTTCCCGTTTCAATTATTTCACTTAAAGACGATATTCAAAATTCCTGGCCTCTTCAATATTCTTAAGTAAAGAAAAAATATTTTGATCTACACAAAAAGCAAATTGTTTTTTCACAAGATAGTTTCCAAGATATTCCTGTTCCGTTTGCCCGGGTGTTGGAATAAGAATGCTTTTCTTTTGCAAAGCAGCAATATCCATAATTGTACTATAGCCACTTCGACTGATGATGAACTCAGCTTTCATTGCCTCAGCATTTAATTCTTCTGACGAAAGATGATTATAAAAATGGATCGTATTTGTTGATGGGATAATATTTCTTTCTCCGGGCAGGCCTCTTACAATTGTTGTTGTGCCCGGATAATTTACAATTTGATCAACGACTTTATTTTCTAAAATTGTTCGTTGTGGTTCCGGTCCCGAAAGAATAATTAATAAATGATCCTTTTTACCCCCATCCCCTAAAGGGGAGAAAGAAGAAAACCTCGATAAGGCACTGATATATTTTACAGCTATGCCTGGAAATGTTTTTGGATGCGACAAATCTCCTGCTAAATTATTTTCACCTTCCTCATCCGGCACCCAGCATTCATTGAACCGGTTAATGAATTTGTAATTCCATTGCTGCAATATTTTTTCACTCCATTTTCCCAAAGAACTTTTAATACAAAGCTGGTGAGTCATAAAAACTGAAAAGATATTTTCATGATAGAGGCCATAACGATTATCTGAGATTACCGCCTCAAATCTATATTTGTTTACCTGTTCTTCTAGCCAATTATTCTCTTCTTTTATCGACCTTAAAATCGATGGGATCTGCAATAAAATATTGCCGGTAAGTCCCGATTTTCCATATTTTATTCTGTATCCTTTCAGTGGTAAAAAAGGCAATGAAGAAAATTCTTCCCTTAGTAATTTTTCTTGTGCACCTTCTCCTGCCAGCCAAACCTCGCAATTGCTCTTTAATAAATCCCTGATAACAGGCACACAACGAGTGGCATGGCCCAGCCCCCAGTCAAGCGGGGCTACAAGCAGCTTTTTACCAGCCAAAGGGGTCATATAATTTTTTGCAGCATTTATCAATTGGGATACTAAATTGCCCGTAAAATAGTTTAATTTAGAAATTCAATTATGATAAGATTAAACAAGATAGTATTTGCTGTGTTATTATTAGTAGCTGTGGGCGCCATAAGCTGTAGTAAAAACGTTTATACGAGCAAAGCCAAGGGCAATGATTGTGGCTGTCCCAACAAAAAAGGAATGGTTGGATACTAATGTGTAATTGAAATGAAAACCCCGAATAGAGAAAGAGAACTGGTGTTGTTATTAAAAACAGCGCTAATGAGTGAGAAGGCTCTTGAAAAAGAATTGATCAGCCTCGAACATCTTTTTCTGTATGCAGAATCCCAAACTGCATTTTGTCAAACTCATGAACTCGTAGTTCGCAACAGGATCACTTCCAGGAAAACAAAACTTACAAATGTTTACCACGATCATCAGTTAAAACCATTCTGGTTTTTGGTGAACAAAAATTGACCTTCATTATTTAGCAAAGTTTAAAGTCTGTCACTTAGTCTTTTCACAAATCACGGCATTATTCTCGCATTACTGTAAAGACTTGTTAAAGCCTTTTACAGAAATCAATATCTGTAAATGTGGTTGCGTTAGCAAGGAAATACTACACATACATGCGGAAAAATATTTTTTTATTAGCAGTTCTCGTTGTCATTATTTCCTGTAAAAAGAATAACGATTCAACAAGTAATAGCTCTGGCGATGATGAATGTGTCATGAGATCGTCAACGGGTAGCGGCGAAATAAAAGCAAGCCAGTACATTGTTGCATTTAGTCCTGCCATAAATTCACGAGCATCATCACGCATCAGTCTTGACCAGGAAAGTAAAAATGTTTTGCAAAGAAACACCATTGATGTTTCAGCGTTAAAAACATCTTTTGCCGGTGAGCCCGGTGGCTTTATTGCCATGATGACTTCTGACCAGGCAGAAGCGTTGCGACATGATGGATCAATTGAAGCAGTAGAACCAGATAGAGTCATTTCATTAGGATCTTGTTTTACGGTTGTTGAACCAAGATTAGTTACCTGGAACATAAGTCGCATCGGTTATGGAAATGGTATTGGTAAAACTGCATGGATCGTAGATTCAGGGATCGACTTTGATCATCCTGATCTGAAAGTTGATCAATCAAGGAGCCGTTCGTTTATTGAAGGCCAAACATCTGCCGATGATCAAAATGGACATGGTACACATGTTGCGGGAATTATCGGTGCAAAAAATAATACGATCGGTGTATTAGGAGTTGCTTCTGGTGCTTCTCTTGTTGCACTTAAAGTATTGGATAAAGATGGAAATGGTAATCTATCTTATATCATACAAGCATTAGCATATATAAATACTGTTGCGGCCGCCGGTGATGTTGTAAATATGAGCGTTGGTGGGGAATCAGGTTCTGATATTCTTGATCAGCAGGTGAGAAATACAGCGGCAAGAGGAATTTATTTTGCAATAGCAGCAGGCAATGATAATAAACTGGCAAATCTTAGTTCACCGGCAAGGGTCAATGCTCAAAATGTTTATACCGTGTCTGCCGTTGATAGTCTTGATAATTTTGCCTCGTTCTCTAATTATGGAAATGATGTAGTTGATTTTGCTGCACCCGGTGTTCGCATCTTATCTACATGGATGGATAATCGTTACGCCTATGCAAGCGGCACGTCAATGGCGGCGCCACATGTTGCAGGCTTATTGTTGTTACGTGGAAGAAATATAACAAGTTCTGGTGTTGCTAAAAATGATCCTGACGGAACACCAGATCCTATTGCGCATTATTAATTGTCTTGTCCATACTTTGCAGAGACTCGCAATAAAAAAGGAGAAGTTTGATCTTCTCCTTTTTTATTGAAGTCAAAAATTTTAATTCATTCTGCAGCGATATTTATATTCAATTCTCATTTTATCGCAACAGCTTGTTCTTTTTGTTTTGTTTGTAGTTGTATGTTTTCCAGG
>DASYQG010000095.1:0-5233 GCA_036005825.1 Chitinophagaceae bacterium
TTCATTAAGCCAGCAACAGAAGCCCTGACAGAATTAGATAAAACCAAATTATTCACTGGTTGTTTTACAGCCTGCGATGTGATCGCAATAATTCTTCCCCATCGTTGTTGTTTCATTCCCGGCAAAAAACCATTGATCAATCCAACAACACTTGCAAGAAGACTTTTGTATGTATTGTCCCAGTCTTCCATTTTAAAATCTTCAAACTTTCCTGAAGGCGGGCCACCGGTGTTGGTAATTAAAATATCTATATGATCATAAACCTCTAAAGATTTTTTAATGATCTGTTCTCTTTCTTCAGCGATTGATAGATCTCCTGCAAGGGCCAGCACTTCGGCTCCGTTTATTTTTTCTATTTCCTTTTTTGTGCTTTCAAGATTCTCTTTGTTGCGGCTGTTAATGATCAATTTGGCGCCTTCCCTTGCCAACTCAAGGGCCACAGCTTTTCCAAGTCCCTGGCTGGAAGCAGCTACAAATGCAATTTTATTTTTTAGTCCTAGTTCCATTTTTTTATTTTCTTAAGTAATCATCAGTTTTATCCAACCAATCCTGGCGGGGTGGGGCCCATGTATCTATTTCTTCCACATCACCGATCATCAATGCCTCATGTGGCAAGTTAGATGGAATGACAACAACATCGCCGGGATAAAGATCCATTGTTTGTTCTTTATTTTCTCCAAACCAAAAACGCATTTGCCCGGAAACTACTTGTGTTACCTGTTCATGCACATGATGATGGAGGGGCACAACAAAACCATCCTTGAATTTCATTTTTGCGATCATCAATTTTTCACCTGAAATAATTTTTCGGGCCATTGAAGGATTCACATCTTCTGTTGGAACTGTTCCCCAGTTTAACTTATTTACCATGAGCAAAACGTTTTTAGTTAATTGTTTTATCGGTCATTTTATTTCAAACCTGAACAAGAGTTTTTTTTCTATTTTTTGAATAAGACTATTTTCAAATCCAAAGATCTCAGAAAACATATTATTCGAGCCAGACATTTGCTTGAGTGTATCCATATAATTTGACATAAAATCCGATTCCTTTGGTTCCTGAACTGAGATCAATTGTCCGACCCCGTTTCCTGAAATTGTTGCCAAGATAGTTGCGTCTGCTAATGCCTGTTTATACAATCTTTGATAAATTTCAGGTTTATAGGGGGAGATAGATTCATATTTTATATCGCTTATGTTACCCGATATTCCTTTAACTGTAAGTAAAAGCTTGTATAAGCGTTTAAGCTCAGCATCCGATTTTAGAAAGACATAAATTGATGAGTCACTGGTTTTGTCAGGAGTGATCCTGAAGTTCTGTTTGCCTTTCACTTCGTAAACAAAATTGTTCTTGTCCAATATTTTTTTGATGACCGCAATGGAGATCTCTGGATCCTTTTCTTGTTTGTCAGCTTTCATTTGCATAAAAGACATTTCATTGCCGGTCGCTATCTGGTAGACAAACTCAACAGGTTTTAATTGAATTGTGTCAGCTGCGGCGATCTCAATAAATTTATTTGTTTGAGCATTAAGTGTAAAGGATGAAAGGGCTATAATTGTAGCAGCAATAATGTTTTTAATTTTCATCGTATTTATTTTTTATGAATTTATAAAACAATAAATGATTCTCAATTTTTATGTCTATGATCAATCAATACTTGTTATCTGTAAGCGAAAGCATTAAATAATAAAAATCATAAATGATGAAGATGCCGGCTATAATACCAATAATTATCCTGTATGCCGGGCGTTTGGCGAAAATAAACATCACCGCAAATTGTGCAATGGATAAAATTGTGCTAAGCACCCTGATAGTTTTGTACAGATCCTTGTCTTCACTTAAACCAGCACCGCCGAACATGAAACTCCAAAAAAACCACATAAAAACATTTACCAGTACTAGTATGGCTATAATTAAATAGCCAAGGTCAATATTTGATCCCGTCTGCGCCTGGTAAGTCCTGTCAAAAATTGTATGATTAGGATCTGTTGCTATTGGGTTCAAATTATCGCCGCAATATTTACAAAAGTTGCTTTCGCTATCGTTTATCTTGCCACAGTTATTACAGGTCATAAGAAACGGTATCAATTTCAGAATAATGATCGGGTAATATAAATATACTCACTTTGACAATCGGTAAAATAAAAAAACCGTCCCAATTACGAGACGGTTTTAAATTCTACTGTTTATTATATTAATCAGTCAGATCAAGAGGATAAGTATAGCTTCCCCTGAATCCAGGATAAAATCCTTCCAATTTCACTGTACCTACAGCACTATTAAGAACCTTGCTCAACTCATCTATAGATTTGATCGCTCTGCCATTTACACTGGTGATCACAAAGCCTTCATCCATCTTTGTTTCACTCAATTTGCCACCTTCTTTTATTTTCTTTACAACCACACCACCACTTACATCATACTCATCCGCTTTCTTTGAATCAAGATTGGCAAGATCTGCACCAATGATGTCTCCAGCAGCAGTCGATACTTCCACGGCGCTAACTTTTGCTTTTAAAATAACCGTTGTGTTATATTCTTTACCGCCTCGCAAATAAGACAACTGTACTTTGTCATTTGGTTTGAAGCTTGCAATTTGTGCACTCATTTCAAGTCCGCTGGTAACAGGGCTGTTATTTACTTTAGTGATGATATCACCTTTCTTAATACCAGCGGCATAAGCGCCACCATCAGTAGGAACTGCTGATACATAAACACCTTCATCTTCTTTAATACCAAGCTCCTTCATTTGACTTTCACTGAGGTTGCTTGCATACTGTATGCCGAGATAGCCTCTTTGTACATCGCCAAACTCAACGATATCATTAACGATCTTCTTTGCAATGTTTACTGGTATTGCAAAAGAATAACCTGCATAAGTTCCACTTGGTGCTAAGATCGCAGAGTTAATCCCGATCAGTTTTCCATCAGTTGATACTAAGGCGCCACCACTATTTCCCTGGTTTACCGCTGCATCAGTTTGTATAAATGATTCCACAGGAGTAGCACTTTGGCGACTATTGATCCCAATTGATCTCCCTTTTGCACTAATAATACCTGCAGTAACTGTTGTTTCTAATGTAAGCGGATAACCGATCGCCAGTACCCATTGACCGAGTTTTACTTCATCTGAGTTTCCATATACAAGGTATGGGAAACCAGTTCCATCTATTTTTAATACGGCCAGGTCAGTGCTCGGGTCTTTTCCGATCAGTCTTGCTTTATAAGTTTTCTTATTATGGAGTGTTACCATTATTTCACCGGCTACACCGCCATTTTGATCACTAACAACGTGGTTGTTGGTAACGATATAACCATCATCACTGATCAATACACCACTACCAGAAGCTCTTTGCTCCGGGATCATCTGTGGTCCAAAATCAAAAAATTGATCGAGCCAATCATCAATTCCACCGCGGTTACGATTGTTGCTACGAGGAAGATCGTTGCTTACTTTTTGAGCTGCTATTTTTGTTTTAATATGAACAACTGCCTGTACCGAAGTACTTGCAGCTTGTGTAAAATCTATGTTATCCGAAGCATTCGCTGCATTACCATCAAAAAATCCTGCATAATTGGCAGGCACCTTTGAGTCCGATTGAATAGCGACAATCTCTTTATGCGCAAATTTTGAATAACCCCATACACTGGCAAGAGCAGATCCACTGCTGATTGCCACAATTAAGATCACTTGTTTAAATTTCATGGTGTTAATTATTTTTTCTTTTTACTGTTTCAAATTATATGCCTATACAAAATAACGAAGTAGTTTCCTGAAAAAATGACCTTTCTGTCAGTTTAACAATTAATTTACCAGAGTCTTCGTACTTCGGTACTTAAAATTAATAACAATTATTGATTGATGCTAATAGAAAAATTCACAGTTTGATAAGAAAGTTTATCGTGTCAATACCGTCGGCATAATCGCTTAAGGATGGTATTTGTGCCTGTCCAAATGGAATATAGTCGTGACCAACGGTACATTGCAGGTCATTAATCGACCCCAAACTTTTCGCCAGTACATTTTTATCTGTGTAAAACCCGTAATTCAATTGGCTGATAGGAGAGAAGATAGATGGATTTTCCAAAAGAATTATTGACTCAGTTGACATATAAAATTTGCCATTCAGGATATGCAAAGCAAGATAATAATCGTAATTGTTTTTGTATTTATTATGGTCTTTGAAATACTCATATTTCTTAAAAGCATAAAGCATTGGAATAAAGTCATATTCTTTTGGAACAAATATCTTGGTCACATTGCGACATCCCATTCCAAAATACAGATGTACATCATCCGCTAATTTTTCAAGCTCAGTTGTTGTTTCGTTGCCATCTAAAACTGCAACCGATGTCCTGTTACGCCTGATTATATGCGGATATTTTTTGAAATAGTATTCAAAATATCTTGCTGAATTGTTGCTACCAGTTGCTATGTATGCATCGCAGCCTTTCAGCATTTCCTGGAAAACGATCAATTCATTAAGTTCTTTATTCCACTCTGTAAGTTTCTGAACAAGATGTTTGATCAATACCTCATCTTTTGAGGAAGCTTTAATGATGGCTTTATGTCCCGAAATAAAAACAGAAAGAAGATCATGAAACCCTACCAATGGAATATTGCCAGCCATTACGATTCCAATCTTTTTCGGATCGGCATCTTCAATTTTATAGAAAGATGTCCAGCTTTCCAGCTTTTGCTTATCAAGAAAAATTTTGGCAATATTTCCTGCAGCTAAGTCAATAAATTCAGGGGTAAACCAGGGGTTTGTTAAGCTTGCCTTGTGTTTTGCTTCCTGCCAGTCTGCCGGGTTAGATAAAATATATTCATCAAGTTGGGCCGCCAGGTCAATTCTCATTTGTAAATTCATTTCAGCAATCTATATTTGTCGGGCAAAAGTAATTCTCAACCCGTTAATAAAAATTTTATGGCTATTAAGATAACAGAAGAATGTATCAACTGCGGCGCCTGTGAACCAGAATGCCCGAATAATGCAATTTATGAAGGTGGCGTGGAATGGGCTCTTTCTGATGGAACCACGGTAAAAGGGACTTATACACTAATGGATGGCACTACCTTGGATGCAGATCAGAAGAATGCGCCTATTGCAACTGACATTTATTATATAGTGCCTAATAAATGTACCGAATGCCAGGGTTTTCATGAAGAGCCACAGTGCGCATCTGTTTGTCCTGTTGATTGCTGTGTACCAGATGAAATGTATAAAGAAACAG
>DASYQG010000096.1:0-7111 GCA_036005825.1 Chitinophagaceae bacterium
CTGGTCATTTTATTCACCTTCATAACAAATATTTTGTTGCCTTTTCGCACATACACAAATAAAGGGCTTTTTGAAGACCATGCTTCATCTCCAAGATCGTGAACCTCTTTGAAGTCGGGCTTATCTTCATTGGATCTTTTATAGTAGGAATAGACTGTTGTAGCAGATGAAGCCCGGGGATATTCCTCAACTAAAAAGTAAACGATGCCTGTCTTTCCTGTTTTTTTGTCTATAGAATTTGCTTCATATGCACACCTGTATGACGATGCCTCTCTTTTGATCGACGATACGCTATCATTAACACTATGTTTTGAATCAACCCCCGGTGTGGTTGACCCGCTATCATTCAGATGAGCCGATTCACCCAATATTTTTTCTGCGTCAGACAACGTGAATAAATCTCGTATGTCAGTTGTGCTGGGTGGATGATTGACTTCGGCTTTTGCAGCGGTATTTATTGTTTGCTCAGTCTTGTCGTTACCGGGTTTTGTGGATGGCTGTGAACAGGAGCAAGCGAACCACAAAGTCAATGAGACTGGTACACACAAAAAATTGATATGTGTCATAGCAACAAATTTTATCAAACGTAAAGAACTCTACACAGCGGGAATAAACAATTACATCTAATAATATAATTTCTTGACAAAAATACGCTATGCTGTTGATGACCTGGACCTAAAAACAGGGCGGCACACAAACCGACCACAACCTGGTTTTCTATCAACCCGGCGATTAAACCATCACTTCCTTATTGTATCTGGCTCTGTATTCCAATGGTGACATTCCTGTAATTTTTCTAAATACTTCACGAAAGGCTTTTACATCGGAGTAGCCAACTTCATACATTACTTCATTAATTGTTTTGCGACTGGTTTCAAATGCTTTTTTCGCCGATTCAATTTTTACCCTTTGCGAATATTCAACAGGAGTATTTCCGGTTGCTTTGATAAACCTTCTGTCAAAGTTTCGCCTGCCCACAGCAAACCTGGAAGACAAATGTTCAACAGATATTTTTTCATCCACTTTACTTTCAATATATGCCTGTGCTTTTTTCACCATTTCATCTCCATGCAGTTTCTGTCCTTTAAATATTATAAATGCTGATTGGCTTTGCCTGTCCATCTCGATCTGAAATACTTTGGAACAAAAAATTGCAGTTTGCCTGTCATAATATTTTTCTATAAGATAAATGATCAGGTTCAGGAAAGAATAAGCGCCACCATTGGTGTAAATCCCATTTTCATCCGTGATCAGTTTGTCAGTTTGTAAATTCACTTTAGGAAACATCTGTTTGAAATTATCCGCAGCGGCCCAATTTGTTGAACAACTTTTTCCATCCAGTAAACCTGATGCTGCAAGCAAAAATGCACCGGTGCAAATGCTGGCTACTTCAGCACCATGTTTATATTGTTTCTCGATCCAATCGACAAGTAGTTGATTTCCTTTCACTGCTTTTTGATAATTATGATTCAATGAAGGAATGATGATGAGATTCGTTTTGCTTATAGCTGAAATATGGGTATGCGGATTTACTGTAAACAATCCGTCATAGAATTCCACCTTTTTTGAAATACCTGCTAATTCTATTTTAAACAATTCCCTTCGGCCGGTTTCTTTCCAATACGTATTGGCTCTTGTAAATATTTTGTAGGAGCCTACGATACTGCTTAGATTATTATCCCCGTCAGGCACTATTATGGTAAGATGTTTCATTGAAATTCTTTTGGCAAAGATAGAAATTCATTATGTCCAAATCAACCTGCTACAAAGTCTATTTAGCACCCCTCAAAAGTGATATTTAGACAATAGCTTTGTCTAAGAAAATCGACACAATTAAAAATAATAATGAAAATGGAAGCAAATCAAATAATGGTTAAAATGGTATTGGACAGGTGGTACACCCTGATAAAAACCTGTGATACGACCCTTGACTCAATTACCGACGAACAGTTACAGAAAGAGATAGTACCCAATAAGAACAGGGGAATATATTTATTGGGGCATCTTATAGCTGTACATGATGAAATGATATCAATATTGGGTCTTGGTGATAAACTATATCCTGAATTATATGATCCTTTTCTGAAGTCTCCGGATAAATCAGTAAGTGAAATTCCTTCAGCAAAAGAATTGAGAACATTTTGGAACAAACAGAACGATGTAGTAGCTCAGAAATTTAATAGCCTGCAAGCAGGAGAGTGGTTCCTGAAACATAATTCAGTTTCTGCTGAAGACTTCATTAAAGAACCACACCGTAATAGATTAAACGTATTACTTACCAGGACAACTCATCTATCATACCATGTGGGACAATTAATCTTACTTAAATAGTACAAACTGCCTTCAACTATTTGTAATACTAATAATCAAAAAAATAAAAAATGACTACAAGGGATTTTACAATTACCATTTTGGTCAAACGGAGACGGAACTTACAAATCACTAGTCAATCGTCATTGGTCAATAGTGATTATGGAAAATGCCAGTGATTATAATTAAAATATTGAATTATGAAAATAGGAATTATCGGTTCAGGAGAAATGGGAAGCTTACTGGCATCAAAATTTATTAAATTGGGACATGAAGTTTCAATTGCTAATTCGCGGGGTCCAGCTTCTTTAAAACAACTTGCCGGGGAAATTGGAGCGACGGCTGCCTCTGTAGCAGAAGTGACAAAAAATAAAAAAGTGATAATTGTCTCGATCCCTGAAAAAAATGTGCAGCATCTTCCAAAAAAACTGTTTGAACAAATGCCAGGGAATGTGGTTGTCATTGACACGGGTAATTATTATCCGAACATCCGTGATGGAGCCATACAGGAACTTGATCAAAGTGGTATAGATAGCTTATGGGTGCAGGAACAGTTAGGTATTCCAGTTGTTAAAGTATTTAATTCCATCCTTGCAACAAGTTTAAAAGATCTGAGCAGATCTAAAGGTGAAAAAAATCGTATTGCTTTAGCTGTTTCAGGTGACAATACCAGAGCAAAAGAGATTGTTTTTAAGTTGGTAGATGAATTGGGTTTCGACTCTTTTGATATTGGTACAATTGTTCAATCATGGAAGCAGCAGCCGGGTACTTCTATTTATTGCAGAGATGTCAATCTTGAAGAACTCAAAAAAAGAGTTGATGCGATGGGAGAAGATTGGTCTGAGATGCGTGACATAATCATAGGAAAACGAAATACGGACGAAGTACTAATGAAGGAAGACTACCCCGCCTATCTGGAAGGCCTCCAAAAACAATAAACAAAATAAAATGAAAAAAATCAAAACATCAGATTTTACAACTACCATTCTGGTAGACCAAACTCCGGAAGAAGCATTCAATGCCATCAATAATGTTCGTGGATGGTGGACCGGAGAGCCTGGAGTTGAAGGTAACACAGACAAACTTGGTGATGAGTTCACTTATAGTTATAAAGACATACATTACAGCAAACAGAAGATAGCAGAATTAATCCCTGACAAAAAGGTTGTTTGGCTCGTTACAGACAGCAAACTCAATTTTATTAAAGACAAAAGCGAATGGACAGGTACCAAAATTAGTTTTGAAATTGACGGCAAAGGTGACAAAACAGAGATCCGATTCACACATATCGGGTTAGCCCCTGACATTGAATGTTACCGGGATTGTTCGAACGCATGGAGTTCCTACATTAATAGCAGTTTGCGGAATTTTATTACTAAAGATAAAGTGACGTCCAAATAAGAAGTTTGACTATAAATATATTCATAACAATTAAACATTAAAAAGATGATAAACATTATTCATCGTATTGGTATCAAATCTTCCGCAGCTAAAGTCTATAAAGCTTTATCAACAATAAAAGGTCTCGCCAATTGGTGGACCGAAGAAGTTGAAGGTGAAGAAAAGATCGGGGGAAAAATAGAATTCACGTTTCGATCAGAAACAGGAGACATAAAAGGCAAAATGGTTATGGAGGTGCTGGAGCTCAATCCTGAAAAATATGTTCGGTGGCGTTGCGTAGACGGACCCGCTGAATGGATCGGAACTGACATCACCTTCGAGTTGTCGCAACAGGACGACCAAATTATTATCATCTTCGGTCATAGGAACTGGCGTGAAGCAATTGAGTTTACCGCTCATTGCAGTATGAAGTGGGCCGTGTTTCTTTTAAGCCTTCGTGAGTATGTAGAAACAGGAAAAGGAAAACCTTCACCTCATGACCTGAAAATTGATAATTGGAATTAATATTTTCATAAATAGAGAAGCTTTAAGTTGTGGCCATACATTAGTTAGGTGTCTTTGCTTAATAACATTACGATAAAAATAAAATTAATGAACACAGTTGAACTAGAAGAAGCGAAATTAGTTGGCCTGGCGCTAAAAGCAAAAACAACTAATATAAATGAACAATCGGGTATTGATTGTGGAAACTTATGGCAAGAATTTGAAAAAGGAAAATATGCAGAAATAATTCCTAACAAATTAACTGATGAAATATTGGCAGTTTATCATCAATATGAAGGTGACCATACCAAGCCTTTTTCATATTTCATCGGTTGCAAAGTAAAAGCAGGTACAAAAGTCCCTCCGGGTTTGGAAACTTTAACTATAGCCAAAGGAACTTATCAGAAAATTGATGCAAAAGGGAAAATGCCAGATTGTGTAATAAACGCCTGGAAGGAAGTATGGCTTTCTGATATTCCAAGATCTTATAAAATGGATTTTGAAGTTTATGATGAGAGAAGTAAAGATTGGAATAATGCAGAAGTTGAAGTTTATCTTTCAGTTGAAAACTAATTAATAGGAACAAAACAATTAGCCGCTAATAGTTTGTTGCTATGCTATGGCGATGAACAAGTCCCTATCGTTCCAGGAGAATTAGGAGTTGAAAAGACAAAAATGAAAATTGAACATTGGCTCCGATAGTTTCGAAATCAAAATTTTCGGATGCAATGTTATTAGTACAATATTGATTTTTGTTATTAAAAGACATATACCAAAGAAATCATTTTAATTCCTCAAGGAGCATGTATCTCCAAACGTCCTTATAACCGGGATCTACTATTACAGCACCATGAGGAAATTTTTGAGACTTGGTACTTGTAAGAGTATGTGTATGACCATAGGGAGGCGCTATTTCATCAGCATTCTCCCATTTGCCCAATTTGTCACAACCCATTAATGTAAATATTTCTTTTTGTTCTGCCCAGGTACAACCATTGTTTTCATCCAATGTATGCACAAAACCAAAGAAGCGTGCAATAGGTGTTACCATTTTTTTGTGTAAAAAATTGGCCGGTTTCGAAAAAGTAATGCTGTAGTCTTTTGGAGATGCCGCCATAATTACTCTGCCCACTTTTTTTTGTTGTGCAATATACGCCGCATGGCCGCCACCCTGCGACTGACCAGAAAGGCATACTTTTTCCCAATCGATCTCATTTGATGCCGTAAGAAATTGCTTCCAGTTATCTGAAGGATAAGTAACAGACAGGTACGCTATTAATTTTTGAAGTCTGTTCTCAATGCTATTTGCTTTATTCACACTCCAACCATCAGAAACATCATCACCAAAACAAATTTCCTGTCTGCCCTTATCAAAACACTCACTATCATCATTCATTTTGCATAACTGGGCAATTGCAACATCGCTTGGATACGTTAATGATATGCTATGATATCCTACGGCTGCTGCAAAAGAAGGAACGAAGCTGAAATTTTTGCCACGACCCTTTGTACCCGGCAGAAACACAAATAATTTATTGAGTGGCTTTACTGAATCATTAAGAAAGACACAATGTTCATCTCCCGGGCTTGTATACGTATCAATGTTTTTGTCGGTCAAAGATGGGAGTACAGAATAAGAACGCAGTTGACAAAAAGAACCTGTACCGAAGACTATCAATAGAACCAGGAGGGTAAGATATTTCTTTTTCATGTCTAAAACCAAATGGTTACAAATAACCATGAATTATGCCAGGCGAAAACCTACTTTTTTATAATTGGTAAGAATCGACAGGTGGATGCGTATAATTTGTCGATATTATTTAATAGCTGATGAATAAAAACGAAAAGCTAAAATGATCTTCCTACATACTTTCCGGTAATTTTGATAAAATGTTCTTATAATAACTATGAAAGTCGGTATAGCTGCTGATCATGGGGGATTTGAATTAAAACAAATCATTCATCCATTTCTTCTATCGCTGAATTATGAAGTGATGGACTTTGGGGCATACGAGCAAAACAACCTCGATGATTATCCGGATTATGTAATACCATTGAGTAAAGCCGTTGCAGCAAAACAAGTCGAAAGAGGAATTGCTATTTGTGGAAGTGGCGTTGGTGCAGCGATCGTTGCTAATAAAGTGTGGGGTGTGAGAGCTTGTTTGATCACTGATCATTTTTCTGCGCACCAGGGTGTAGAGGATGATGATATGAACCTGCTTTGCTTAGGTGGCCGAATCACTGGATTCGCTTTAGCAAAAGAATTAGTGAAAACATTTTTAGAATCCAGGTTTTCCGGCGGTGATAAATATGTGAGGCGTCTAAATAAGATAATAGATCTGGAAAAATGAGCCGGTAAGCTCCGGACATCAAAAGATGTTTGAAAAAAATTAAATAGAAAATTGTAGGAGAGTAATTATGAATGAAAGCAAATACAGTTTAGGAATAGTTGGATTAGGAACGATGGGACGAAATCTATTATTAAATATGGCCGACCATGCTATTGCAGTCGCTGGCTACGATAAAGACCCCTCCAAATTAACGCTGTTGGAAAGCGAAGGGAAAGGAAAGCCCATAAGAGGGTTTACAAGACTAAGCGATTTTGTAAATAGTTTGCAACAACCTAAAGTAATTCTGTTACTAGTACCTGCTGGAAAGATCGTTGATGTGGTGATCGATGAATTGCAACCATCACTTTCTGCAGGTGATATAATCATTGATGGAGGGAATTCCCATTTCAATGATACCACAACGAGGGTGAAAAAATTATCAGAACAAGGATTACATTTTTTCGGAATGGGCATTTCCGGTGGCGAGGAAGGTGCAAGAATCGGTCCCAGCATGATGCCGGGCGGAGATAAGGAAGCTTATCTTTTTGTAAAACCTATATTAGAAGCTATTGCTGCAAAAGTAAATG
>DASYQG010000097.1:0-3407 GCA_036005825.1 Chitinophagaceae bacterium
GATTGAGAAAGAATATCAACCGCAGCTTTGGTAGCACAGTAAACATTTCCTTTTTCATAAACGTCCTTTGCCACAGAACCAAGATTGATAATATGAGGAGATGAACTTTTCTTAATAAATGGCATTAAAGCTTTTGTTGAATAAAGTAACCCTTTCAAATTCGTATCGATCATCCTGTCCCAATCATCAATATCTGCATCATCAAAATAATCCCTGCCAAGTGCAAGACCTGCATTATTTATTAAGATGTCCACATGCTGCCAATCTGCCGGAATATTTTTTATAGCTTCAAAAACTTCATTCCTGTTTCGCACATCAAAGGCTGAAACAAGAATTGCTGTGTTATATTTTTGTTCAAGATGTGCTTTTAATTCAAGAAGCAGGTCTTCACGTCGCCCATTAATAATTACATCATAACCATGACAAGCAAATTTTTCGGCACATGCTTTTCCAAAACCTGATGAGGCGCCGGTAATGAAAACGACTTTTTGCATTTTAGAATATTTCTGCAATATTATTATTAATTATTGATCATTCTTCGTAAGCACAGTAAGCCTGAATCATATCGGGAAAAATAATAAGTAAACAATAATTAATAATAGAAAAATGAAATGAACTTTACCTTATAAGAGTGGACGTACCTTTTTGAAAAATTGGCTTACCGGTGTAATCAATAGCTTGTACCAGCCATACATAGGTATTTGTTGTTTGGGGTTTTCCACCTATCTCACCATTCCATCCTTGTCCATTCACAGTTGTACTGAAAACCAGTTGCCCCCAGCGATTATACACTCTGAAATATTCAATTCGTTCAATCCCCACTGCAATTGGTTTTAAAACATCATTCTTGCCATCGCCATTTGGAGTGAAACCAGTAGGAACAAATATTTGCGGATTGGTTCGGAAGATCCTGACAAGAACGGTTGCTGAATCAAGACAGCCCAGCAGATCGGTTACATAAACTTTGTAGCGAATACTGTCTATTGTGCTATTGATTTTGGCAACTGGATTTGAAACAGACGTATTATTTAAATAAGTAGCCGGTGTCCACAAATAATTTTCACCACCACTCGCATTTAATTGTAATGGCTGACCAAAAACTATCATCGTATCTCTGCCAGCAGATGCTTTGACTTTCGGAAGCACGGTAACAACGACTGTATCGAAACTCGGCTTAGGACAACCTAATACATCAGTTGCAGTTAAAATATATTTTGTTGTGGAAGCAGGATGTGCAATGGGATTAAGAATATTCGGATTACTTAGGGAACCTTGCGGCCGCCAAAAATAGCTACTGGCTACAATATTGGCATTTAATTGTACTGAAGCATTATAACAGATGGATACATCAGGCCCTGCATTTACCAATGGATAAGGAACCGGGAAAACAGTTACGTCATCAGTAGAAGAACATTTGCCCACTTTTGCTGTAAGCAGGTAAGTGGTTGTTGCGGGTGGATTAACAATAGGGTTAATTATATTCGGATTGTTAATACTCAAGTTAGGCGTCCATGAAAATTGCAAACCATTTGTCGTCGCATTTAATTGCACACCGTCGCCTGCACAATAAGTAGTATCTGGTCTTACTGTCAATGTTACCCTGTCTATTACTCTTATCCTTATCGAGTCGGTATTCACACATCCGTTATCATCCAGCAGAACTTTATACCATGTTGTTGTCTTTGGATAAACAAGTGGATTGGCTGTATTTGCCATAATGATATTGTAGTTCGGTGTCCATGAAAATACACCCGAACCCGACGCTGATAATTGCAATGTATCGATATTACATATGAGTGTATCGCGGAATGGAAGTGTGATAGGCGGTTTATCAATAATTGTAATTGCCTTTGTTACCGTATCAATACAGCCTTTGCTGCTTTGAACTATTAATTGCGTATTCTTTATGCCAACAGTTGGATAACTATAAACAGGATTTCGTAAACGTGATGTGTCATTGGTAGCAGTTGATTCCCCAAAGTCCCATCGCCATCCACTTACTACTCCATATGCTGTGGTAGTTGCATCGGTAAATGAGGTTGGTTTATTAACGCAAATTCCTGATGAAACAAAGTCCGGAAAAAAACCAGGATAAAGACCAATTTTCATTGTTGCAGAATCAGAACATGGGTCACCAGGATTGACAACAAGTTTTACAGTATAAATTCCGGTATCTGGATAAGTGAACGATGGAGTTTCCATATTCGATGTATCGTTCAACGTTCCCGTGATACCGAAATCCCAATGCCATGAATAGATAAGTGAAGTGGGAGTTTGGTTTGCAAAACCAACATTGAAGTCATCGCAGAATACAGCGGACAAAGGTAGTTGTGCTGCTACAAAATCACAATCGGCAACTTTTAAAATAAAATCTTTTCGATGAGTATTTATAACATTTCCGTTCCTCCATTCATTTACACAAACAGTGATAACATAGGAACCTGCTCCGGGAGCAATACCTGAAATAATGCCGGTAGTTGGATTAATGGTAACACCCGAACCCAATGGATTAGCTGCGCTATAACCATTACCATAGGGAACGACAGTATACGGTGGAGGTGGGGGATTAGGTACAACAGGATTTCCTTCGCTACCACCGGTATAAGCGTCACAAAATTCGTAAGTAAGAAGATCACCATCAGGATCAGATGCACTGAAGTCAAGTGTGAAATTCCTGTTTTGACAAACTAAGGCAGTATCTCTTAAATAAAATTGCGGGCTTGAATTATGATTGCTGGTCATACTGCCCAACGTATTGCTTCCTGCAATACTGCCAACATAAGAAGCGCCTACGCCAATTGCAACGGCAAGATTTGTAATATTATCTACGCGACAACAACGCTGAAAGGAGATCCAATAACCCATTTGATTATTAGGAAGAGTAACTGTGAAATAATAGAACCCCACCTGGTAACAGACTTGCGGAGGGTTAATAATGCAGGGGATATTTCCACTTTTTTGTATCTGTTGTACATGATCAAGATTTACAGAAAATGGTGAACCACTAACTGCTGCTCCTGAACCTTTATCGAATATGCCAATATTAACAGTAGGATCAAGTTGTGCTCCATTCGAAAAGCAGTCTCTGAAAAGACGTAAAGTAATTTTATATTGACTTGTGCCTGAGGTAGGACCGGGCCCTATGTATTCATAAAATATTTCACCACCAGTAATGTGACGGGCAAAAGAAGGAACTGCGCAACAGATAAAAAATATAACCAATAATTTTTTCATGCCGGATATGGTTCGTATGTCCTTTACTGCAAGATCTTTTCAGGATCGAACAATAGCTAAGCCTGGAGGATTGTTTCCACCGGGCCGGAATCAGGTTTGAAATTACAAAAATTTAATTGCATATTTAATTAGCAACCCTGTTGTTGATCCGTTAAAAGACCTTGATTAATAAA
>DASYQG010000098.1:0-2604 GCA_036005825.1 Chitinophagaceae bacterium
CTGAATATCATGAATGCTACAAATGCGCCACGCCATCTAGCGTTACTAATGGCAGTCGATACAACAGCCTTCAGACTTTTTACATAACGAGTGACCTCATGAAATTCACTGGTAAATGCTTTTACAATCGAGATACCATGAAAAGTTTCCTGTACAATGGTACCGCTGTCGGCAAGCTGATCCTGTGTCTTGCGGCTCATTTTGCGTATTCGTTTCCCAAATACTACAGCAACGATAGCAAGCAAAGGAACTACTGATAACATCACCAATGCAAGCTTTGGACTTATCCAAAAAATAAAAAATAAACCAATAACGAGTGTGAAAACGCCACGTAAAAATTCTGCGAGTGTGAAAGAAATGGCATCTTGTATTTGAGAAAGATCAGACGAGATACGATTGCTTAATTCACCCACTCTTTTTTCTGTAAAAAAACTCATGGGCATGGTGAGCAGTTTGCTGTAAACATCTTTGCGCATATCGGCTAAGCTTCTTTCACCAACTGCTGTTAGCAAATACACTCTCATAAATGAAAAGAAAGTTTGTACTGTCAATTGGGCAAAGATGAGCAGCAATGTTGTATTTAAACTCCAGTGAATATCTTTTAAACCAAAACCAAATTGCGAACTTCCGCCACCCATTCCAGGCAAGGTTGCACCTGGTGAAGCTGCATCTATCATTTTGCCTAAGAATAAAGGAAACAAACTTGTAGTAAATGCGGAGAGCGCAATGAATACCAATCCTAAAATAAATTTACCACGATAAGGTTTTAAATATTTGAAAAGAACAAGAGCCTGCCGCAGGTTCTCTTTGTTGATCTTTGCTTTAGGTGTTTTTCCTTCTGTTGAACTGCTTAAATGTCTTGTTGCTGTAGCCATTGATTAGTTGAAAATTGAAAATTATGTAGGTGCAAGTTACGACCTCACCCCAACAAAACTTCTTCTAACGATTGGCGAGGTTAAAGATGCAAATGGAAAAGAGTTGCCTTAAAGACAACTCTTTTATCAATGAAAAATAAATTCCTGGCAATTACGTAATATTCTTTTCCAGTTTATCGAGTGATTCATTCCACCCTTTTATACAATCTTCACGCATTTCATCCGGTATACCCTGGTGACGAAGTTTCAATTTCGTTGCACCATCTGCTTCCTCAAGATAAACAGTGATCAAAAGTTCTTTTGGCCAATTTCCGGGCATACCATATTCAGAAGCGGGTTTAATATTCCCTTTCTCATCTGAGAAGTGATCTGTAATAACGAGTTTTCTTTCAGGAATAAGTTCTTTGACTTCGCCTGTTGACCAAAATTCTTTTCCATCAGGTCCACGCATACAATTCAAATATTTACCACCAACTTTTGCTTCCATTGTACTTGAAGGACAAGTAAACCCCCTTGGCCCCCACCATTTTTTAAAATATTCAGCATCGGTCCAGGCCAGCCATACAACGCTTACCGGCAAATTGAAAACCCTGTTTATTACAATATCATTTTGCAAAGCAGATCCCTGCTGTTTTACATCTTGTTTAGTTTGTGCTTTTGTTTCCATTTGATTTGATTTTTGAAATTAGAAGATCATTCGTTGTTTAACCTTATAAAAGGAGAAACTAAGTGGTCAATATATTCCCCAAACTTTGTGCCTCAAGACTAATCTGGCTAATCAAATATGATTTAAAACTGTTTTTTCCTCTGGCACAGTTTTTTATCCTTTTAGGTATCTAGTAATCATTAAAAAAATATATTATGGACAAAGTAGAAGTAAAAGGACAAATAAATGAATGGAAAGGAAAGTTGAAACAGAAATATGCTCAACTAACCGATGATGATCTGAAATACGAAGAAGGCAAGGATGATGAATTCTGGGGAAGAGTCCAGAAAAAAACGGGGAAAGCAAAGGATGATCTTATCAAATGGCTTCGTGACCTTGGTTGACATAATTCTTAATTCCTTAAATAAAGTAATGATAATTGCAGGTGCTTTTAAAAGTACCTGCAATTATTTGTGTAAATAGTGTTCACTTGTTAATTTAAAAGATGAGAACAAAATTATTAGCTGTACTGATGACTGGTTCAATTGTATTTTTTTCCTGTACAAATGCGCCGGAAAGCGATGAGGCAAAAACTACGGAAGCCAAAAAAGTAGATAACAGCAAAACAGGTGATGTCTGGAAATTAAATATTCCGGATAGTAAAGTAGAGTGGGTGGCCACAAAGGTCACCGGCTATCATGTAGGAAATGTTCCATTAAAAAGCGGCGAGATAAATGTAAAGAACGGCGAAGTAACCGGGGGCAAATTTATTTTGGATCTTGCCAATATTCAGGTTGTGGGCCCAAAAGGTTCGGATACAGCAAGCAATAAAAAACTATTGGGTCATTTAAAGTCAGCTGATTTTTTTGATGTAGAAAAAAATCCTGAAGGAATTTTTGAGCTTACTGATGTGAGGCCTTATAAAGGAGATGCGATTAAAGACACTACAGATCCCCGACAGGAAGAGATCAATAAATATAAAGTAACGAATCCTACACATACAGTAAGCGGAAATCTTACGCTTAAAGGAGTTACAAAAAATATAGAATTCCCGGCCCGTATTACCGTTTCAGGAAATACTGC
>DASYQG010000099.1:0-4090 GCA_036005825.1 Chitinophagaceae bacterium
ATTGGAATGGGATGGCATAGTTGCGTTCATAAATGATAAAGGAAAGTTTTCTAAAAAATATCTTACTGATAAAAAAGGTTGGTGGAATTTTACATTGCCCGTTGATGTCGATGGCGATGGCGATCTTGACCTTGTTGCCGGTAATCTTGGACAAAACAACCGGCTAAAAGCTTCTGATCAAAACCCGGTTCGTCTTTATTACAATGACTATGATGACAATGGAAAAAAGGAACAAGTGCTTACCTATTATTTACAGGGTAAAGAAATTCCGTTTGCTACCAAAGATGAACTGGTAAAACAAATCCCGGAATTGAAAAAGAAGTATTTATATGCGGACGAATTTGCAAAAGCTAGTTTGACTGATATTTTTAAAAAAGAGAAACTGCAAAGCGCTGCGTTGCTTACCGCCAATTATTTTTCAAACGTTATTTTAATAAATAATGGGAACTGGAATTTTACTTTAAAGGAATTACCATGGGAAGCACAACTTACTCCTTATCGGGATGCAGCACTAGCAGATGTGAATAATGACAACAGGCCAGATATATTATTAGCCGGAAATTTTTACCCTAACAGTATACAAATGGGTGAGTACGATGGTGATTATGGAACGGTATTAATTAATAATGGGAATGGGAATTTTAATTGCGGAGCATTAAATGGTTACGCAATAAAAGGAGAAGTAAGGCATGTAAGAAAAATAAATGCCGGGAAAAGCGAAGCATTTATCCTTGCCAGGAATAATGATAGTTTAAAAGTGATAAGGTTTCATTAATTAAAATACAGGGTAGTATAAGCGGGTGATCCATTTTGTTGTATCTGCCTCTTTTGTCCTGTCGGTAACAAGCAGTTGATATGGAATTGCGGGAGAATCAAATTTATAGTCTGCACGATAGTTCTCGAGTTCTTCCAGGCCTTTTTTAATCGTGTATGGTCCGCCTTGTATCTGCGCCTCTAAAATATTTCCCCCTTTCAATAGAAATTTAGGAGCAAATTCATTGGTTTTTGGCAATACCTTATCAACAGGTATTGCTGTCATTGCTTCATACCGGGAGTTGCCAAGCTCAAACACGTTCAGCATTGGTAAATTTTTTTCGATAGCGTTATTCTGACTAATATATTTTCTCAGGCTTTGTATCATCGAATCAACTTCTTGTGCACCCGGATAATGATCGAATTGACGGCGGGTGGAGATCAGCGCCGAATCTTTAACCAATGTTTCTTTGATATCAAACCCATAAATGTTTTCTTTTTTTTGAAGAAATGTTTTCAGGCTTTGCAGGATTGCATTCATGTTATTCTCTGTTTGCTTTGCATGCCGATAACGGTCAAATCGTTTAAGAGGATCATTACTGCTTGCTTGTTCTGCATTCCACATGATCGTCATTGTATTTTCTTTTACAAGTACAAGCTCCATCCGGCTATTTATTGTATCCTTATCAGAATAAATATCAATGCCAAACACATTAAAGAATCTTCCATTGATAGAATATGTTTGCTTATTATAAACAAAAGGAGTTTCACCTGGCCACCATTTTTTCCAGTTACTGTCATTTATCAGCGTACGAAATACACCGGGCAATGCAGCGTTCAAAGGAACAGCAGCTTCAATTTTTATTTTGCGGGGAATAAATAAATAAACTGCCGCTAAAAGAAATACTATTGACAAAACCAATCCTATTAATACTTTTTTCATACTATTTACAAATGACTGGCAAAAATAGGAAGTGGAATGTAATTAACTCATTAGTTTTATAAGGGAGAAAAAGGATATAAATCTGGAACTTCATTATTACTTTCCTATTTGATCATCAAATCAACTATCGCTTATGAACCGAAACCTAATTATCTGGTCGATCACAGTTGCACTTGGCGGTTTTTTGTTTGGAATGGATGTAGCGGTTATATCCGGAGCGGAACAAGTGATACAAAATCTTTGGGGTTTAAGTAAACTGATGCATGGCACTGCGATCGCTATGGCATTATATGGAACAATAGTTGGCGCTATCATCGGTAGTTTTCCTGCAAATAAATTTGGGCGAAAAAAGACATTGCTATGGATCGGGATCATTTTTCTTATTTCATCAGTAGGAGCGGCGATTGCACAAGATGTAAATACGTTTATGGTTTTCCGGTTTCTTGGCGGGCTTGCTATCGGAGCTTCTTCAGTCGTTGCGCCAATCTATATTTCTGAAATTGCTCCTCCAAAATATCGTGGCCGTTTAGCTGCTTCTTTCCAATTGAATATCGTTGCAGGAATTTTATTTGCTTACTTATCTAATTATTTATTACAAGGCGTAGGAGGAGAAGATGATTGGCGCTATATGCTTGGAGTGGTAGCCATTCCTTCATTATTATTTTCAATTTTCATGCTGTTTACTCCTGAAAGCCCACGATGGCTGATACTTTATAAGAATAATGAAGAAGAAGCAAGAAAAATTTTTGCATTGAGCGGTGCGCCGGCAGATGAATTGATCCATGAAATAAAAAATTCTGTTAAGGAGCAAAAAAAGGAATCGCTCTTCTCGGGAAAATTTAATCGATATATCATGCTTGCCTTTCTAATTGCTTTCTTTAACCAGCTATCAGGTATTAATGCCATTATATATTTTGCACCAAGGGTTTTTAAAATGGCAGGATTGGAAAAGAGCAGCGCCTTTTTATCCAGTGTTGGTATTGGGGTTGTCAATTTTGTTTTTACAATGGTTGGCTGGTATCTTATTGATCGATTAGGAAGAAGAACTTTGATGTTCATCGGTTCTATTGGGTATATTATTTCATTATCATTGATCGCATTCTCATTCTCTGGCAATGTACATGGTGGTATCACCTGGTTTGTTTTTTTGTTTATTGCTTCTCATGCGGTCGGACAGGGCGCAGTTATCTGGGTATTTATTTCTGAAGTTTTTCCAAACTCAGTTCGTGCGGCTGGTATGTCATTAGGAAGTTTGACGCATTGGTTTTTTGCTGCATTGATATCACAAACATTTACATTTTTCGCAGAATCGCCATCAATAGGCCCCACAATGATATTTGCTTTTTTTGCCGTGATGATGGTGTTTCAATTGTTATTTGTATGGAAGCTAATGCCGGAAACAAAAGGCATTGCATTGGAAGATATGAATACAAGAATTGGGCATTAAAAAATTATGGATGAAAAAGATCCTTTGTATTGGCGAAGCATTGATCGATATGATCTGTACTGATAAAGGAAAGCCTTTATCAGCGGGAGAAAATTTTTTAAAAAAACCAGGTGGTGCACCGACAAATGTGGCGGCTGCCATTGCTGCATTGGGCGGCAATGTTGAACTGGTAGCTAAAGTCGGTAAGGATCCTTTTGGTCAACACCTCGTTGATGTGATGGATTCATTTGGCGTAAGTACCAAATGGATGTTGCAGGATGAAAATTATTTTACAACGTTTGCTTTTGTCTCGTTAATGGAAAATGGCGAAAGAGATTTTTATTTTAACCGCGGTGCTGATGGACAATTGAATCGTGATGAAATTGATGCTATCGATCTTGAAAAATTTTCGATTGTTCATTTTGGTTCAGCCACTGCTTTTTTACCCGGCCCCTTGCAAATTGCTTATCAAAGCCTGCTGCAAAGATCTTTGCAACAAGAATTTTTTATCAGTTTCGATCCAAATTACCGGAGTTTATTATTTCAAAACGATAAACGATCTTTCATTGATCAGAGCTGGAATTTTTTAGACGTCTGCCATTTCTTTAAAGTAAGTGATGAGGAAGCAATGATGCTGACTGGCCGTTCGACTCTGACAGATGCCATCAATGATTTTTTATTAAGAACAAAATCCATATTTGCAATTACATTAGGAAACGAAGGAACATTACTTGCTATAAATGGTGAAACGAAAGTTATTCCCAGTATAAAAATAAAACCAGTTGATACTACCGGTGCAGGTGATGCATTTGTTGGCGCAGTTCTGTATCAGTTGGAAGGCAAATCGTTGGCAGAAATAAAATTAATGGCGTTGGCAGACTGGGAAAAAATTGTGCTTAATGGAAATAAGGCTGGTGCAAGAACATGTGAGTATATGGGCGCCATGGAGGCATTTAAACATTTGAGCC
>DASYQG010000100.1:0-1867 GCA_036005825.1 Chitinophagaceae bacterium
GACAAAAAACAAAAACTGCAAATTAAATACGTAGCTGATTCAATTAAAAATGCAACACTAATAACTCCAATAAAAAAGATCCCAGGCGGTTGAGAGCAATAATCTTGTATTAATTGATCATTAGTTAAATGCCTGGTCGAAATTTCACATTGAGAAATTTATTCCCATTAAATGTGTGAATCATGTAATCTATTTAAAAAACTGTATAACATTTCTACCTTAAAGAGTGTTCAACTTTGCACGGTAATAAATTAATCATTACTCAATAAAAAATCATGCGCCACATTGGTAATAAGATCGGCATAACTATTAATAATCTTATGGTCAGTTACAGTGATCATGGCCCCGATGATGCGCCTGTTATCATCTTCATTCATGGATTTCCCTTAAATAGATCTATGTGGGATATGCAGGCAGAGGCATTAAAGGAGAACTACAGAGTGGTAGCATACGATCTCCGCGGACATGGAAACTCTGACCCAGGTATTGATGATTTCTTTATTGAACTTTTTGTCAACGACCTTCTCCGGTTCACGGAAAAATTAGGGATTGAAAAATCAATCTTATGTGGCTTGTCCCTGGGCGGATATATAGCCCTCAATGCAATTTTAAAATATCCGGAACGTTTTGATGGGCTTATTTTAAATGATACACAATGTATAGCTGATACACCTGAGATAAAAGAAAACCGGTGCACTGCAATTATCCGCATTAAAGAAAAAGGAGTAGAACAGTACGCTGATGAAATTATAAAAAATCTTTTTGCCCCTGAATCCCTTATAAAAAAGGAAAATGTAATTGCTGAAGTCAAGGAGATGATCATAAATACTCCCAAACAAACTCTTTGCAATACTCTGCATGCATTGGCAGAACGTAAAGAAACCTGTAGCCGGTTACAGGAAATAAACATTCCAGTACTGATCATGGTTGGCAAAGAAGATAAAATAACACCAATTGCCGCCGCGCAGCAGATGCATGAAAAGATATTGAATTCGAAATTGGAAATTATTCAACACGCAGGTCATCTAAGCAACCTTGAAAATCCAGCTGCATTCAATACTCATTTGGTGAAATTTTTAGAGTTCGTTGGCAAAAAATCATTTTGCTTAAGCAACTAGACGGCAACTAAATTTTTCCCCGGCATACAAAAGCTTTATTTCAAAAACTTTCTTAACAAACAAAATAAAAAATGAAAAAAATTAAATTGGTGATGACTGCGGTTTTTGTGATAACAGGGGTTATTGCTTGTAAAAACTCCTCAACAAAAGCACAACAAGATGCGATGAATTTAAACAGTTATGTAGATTCAATAGGAAATCTCACCCCGGTTTATACAGCCGCTTATTGGTCCGACCTTGATAACGGATACCAGGTAAGAGTAACTAAAGCGGATAACACAATGGCCACTCTTGAGGCTTCAGATAAAGCAAAACTGGATGAAAGCAAAATACAATACGCGGCATTGAAAACCACTTATGAAATTAAAATCAAAGAAGCCGAAACAAGTGCGGTGATCACTGCACCAGATTACAGGCAGTCATTAAGAAACAACCTATTTGGAGAAGGTATGATCGGCTCTGATATGAGTTTTGGCTTTGCTAATGCAAATAATTTGCTAAGTATCTACAGGAAATTTGTAAATACGGTTAACGAAAATAAAAATAATTATAGTCGTGAAGATTGGGATGAGATAAAAGTATTGTATGAGGCATTGGATACCCGTAAGAATACAGTTGAAAAACAACTTCCCGATGGTGATAATACGAAAATAGCAGGGTTGAAAATAAAGTTCTCTGCTATAAAAGCAACTCACAGAGGTGGAACAAAGGGAGAAGAAAATAAAGCCGCGAAAGAAAAAGCCCAATAA
>DASYQG010000101.1:0-11447 GCA_036005825.1 Chitinophagaceae bacterium
GTAATCGATGATGTATTCATCAGTAAGCTGTTTAATGATATAACTTTTGATCGACAAAAATTTACTTGTTTGTCTGAACCTTTCTTTATCATTATTTTTTATCCAGGCTATTTTCATCAAGGGAGACATTGGATGCAGTGGGGTACCGGTGGCCGTATAAATAGTTTTTCCCAATGCAGATGTTTTTAATTTATACGCTTCTTTTTTTGCCCTGTTATCAGACCATGTAATTGCATTCCCCAAAGGGTTTCCGTTTTTATCGACTGCCAGTACACTATGCATTGATGAGCTAAAACAAATGGAGGCGACTTTATATTTCTTAGGATGAATATGTTCATTCAATAAATTTTTTAATGCATACAACATAGTGATGAACATCTGATCGGGATCCTGTTCGCTGTAATCGGGTTCGGTATGGAAAGTAGGATAGTAGCCTCGCTGCGAACCAATGACATTACCATTTAGGTCAAATGCAAATACCCTTACTGCATTTGTACCGAGTTCGATGGTGATTATACATTTCATAGTATGCGTTTAATCTTGTGATAAATTAATTTTTCTAAACTCACTCGGTGTGTAGCCGGTAAGTTTTTTAAAAGTTGTTGAAAAATGTTGTGATGAATAGAATCCTGTGTCTAAGGCAATGTCCGTTATGGTTACATTTTTTTTCTTTAAAAGTTTAATGGCCTCTGAAATGCGGATATTGATAAGATAATTCAAAGGTGTAAAACCGGTATAGTTTTTTACTTTTTCATTAAATAAAGTAGTACCCATGCCCGCAATGGCTGCCATTTCTTCTACCGTCCATTGGTGAGAAAGATTTTGGCGTAATGCCTGCTCGAGTTGCATGAATACTTTTGGAAAATCTCTTGCACGATTATTTTGTTTTGTCAGGTGTCTTGTAATAGTGATAAACAACTCGTCAATAAGTTGATTTGCTCTTGTCGCATACCCAATTTCCTGGTTAAGGATCTCATCATGTATATACCGAAGTATCCTTCCAACTTCTGGTAATTTTGAAAGCACCGGCATGGTATTCATTAAAAGAACTTTGCTAATAGCCTGGCTTTCTGTTTCTGAAAGACTGCTCCACTTTCCTGATAGCAATTCATTATTCCCGTGATTAGATATTTTAATGTGTACCCACGAGATACTACCGATCTCCAGTACTCCTTTTTCATTCCCGAATTTTTCATTTGGCATGATCAGTGAAACATCCGCGGGATAAAGTATATAAGATTCGTCATTCACTTTCCATTCAAATTTTCCTTCATTTACATAATAAATGCGAATACATTCCAAAGTAGATTGGGGAAATGAATTAAGATGAATTGCATGGTTTTTTTTTGCACCAAGCTCTATGATGTGCGGGAATAATTGTAATTCTCCCGAAAGTCCTTGTTGAAATACAAATTGATGCATGCAGTCGTTAAGTTAAGCAATCGTTCTTGCTGCTATAAAGAAAGGAATTTATCCTAATCCAACTTGTACAAAATTCATCACTGTTTTTTTTTGGAAGTTTTTGAGTGAACAGTCAGATACTTTAGATTCTGGATTTCTCGCTGAATCCATTTTCGAGATTGCTATTGTTAATCAAAACAACTTGCTATATGAAAGTAAATGTAGAGCTGAGGTGCAATCCTGGCTTCATGAAGCTAATGCTGTCGGTGTTGGCTTTTTCATTTTTTACAACTGTTCAAGCTCAAACTGTTTCGGGCACTGTGTCCGATGAGAACGGGAAATCTTTATCAGGAGTTTCAGTTACTATCAAAGGATCGACTGGCGGCACAACTACAGACGCTTCAGGTAAATATTCTTTGCCAGCATCTTCGACAGCAACGCTTGTATTTAGTTATGTCGGTCATGCAACTTTAGAAGTTGCAGTTTCAGGTCGTTCGGTTGTTGATGTTAAAATGGTTGTTGAGGCCGAGAACATGTCTGAGGTTATTGTGACGACGGCATTGGGTATTACCAAGCAGGCAAGAAGCCTCGGCTATTCTACTACAAACGTAAACCCCGCTGAGCTTACTGTAAACCGAAGTCCGAATGTTATGAATGCTCTACAGGGTAAAGTAGCTGGATTAAATATATCAGCACTTGGTCCGGGCCCGAATGGCACTTCAAAGATCCGGATCAGGGGCCAGTCATCTATTTCCGGACAAAATAATCCCCTTATCGTAATTGATGGTGTTCCTATAGATAACACCAATTTTGGATCAAACCCTGTAGGCTCCGGTTCTAACAGTGATGGTTCATATAATAATAGGCTGGGAGGAGGAGGAGGTGGAAATACATCTGACGGTGGTGATGGATTGCAAAGCATTAATCCGGATGACATCGAAAGCATGAGCATCTTGAAAGGCGCAGCAGCTTCAGCTTTGTATGGTGCTCGTGCAAAGGATGGTGTTATTATGATCACCACCAAAACAAGACCCAAAGCAAAGGGTATAGGCGTTACTTATAATTTAAATTACACCGATGAAGCCCCTTTGGACTTTACGGATTATCAATATGAATATGGTCAGGGTGAGAGTAATCTTCGTCCAACGGCTCCAAAACCAACTTCGGGCCAATGGTCATTTGGTGAAAAATTTCAACCTGGCATGACGCAGGTTTTGTTTAATGGAGTTACAGTCCCTTACGAGCCGCAGCACGACCATATCACAAACTTTTACAGGCATGGTCAAAATATTACGAATACTATTTCAATGGCCGTTGGAGGTGAGAAAGGTGGTCTAAATCTTTCTTTGGGAAATTTGGATAGCAAGGGAATAACACCAAACAATACATTCAAACGTAAGACGATCAATTTGGGTTTTGGTTATGACCTCACAAATAAATTAAGCTTTGCTGGTAATATCAATTATGCGAATGAGGAAATAAAGAATCCACCCAATATTGCGAACCAGGATAACTCTATTCCCACTGTTCTATTTATGTTGGCTAACTCTATGCCCCTTGATGTACTGGATGCAAATAAATATGATCCATCCAGAGGATACCCAACCAGTGAATTCATCTGGTCAAGATTTATGAACCGTACTAATCCTTATTGGGTTTTAGCAGAGCAATTTCACAATGTTCGCAGGGATAGGATCTTTGGAAATATTTCTGCAAAATATGACATCCTTCCATGGCTGTTTATCCAGGGACGATTTGGCCAGGATTATTGGTCACGTGATGAAGATTATAACAATTATCCAACAGGGCATGCCTCCAGGGCTGCAGCACCTGCTGGTTTTGCAAATGGACAATTTGTCCAGGATGTCCGCCGCTTTAGAGAAACCAATTTGGATTTCCTGGTATCGGCAACACGTCAATTCGGCGACGTTGGAGCTAATCTGACTTTCGGCGGTAACCAAATGAGGAGACGATCAGATTATAATAGTGTAATAGTTACTGATTTTGTTGTATATGATCTTTATACTGTTCAGAATGGAAGAGTAAAAGACCCTATTTATGACCTTTCACAAAGAGGTGTAAATTCTTTGTACGGTTCTGCGGAAGTATCTTATAAAAAGTTCCTTTATTTGAACGGCACTGTGCGAAACGATTGGTTCTCTACTTTGTCTCCTGAAAATCGTAGCATCCTTTATCCATCTGTTTCACTTGGCTATGTTTTTTCAGAGCATTTGAAAATGTCCTGGTTGTCTTATGGAAAACTCAGGCTTGCTTATGCCAAGGTGGGAAGCGATTCAGATGTACCGCCTTATGCCGGTCAATTGTTTTATGGTATCAATGGAAACCTATTGGCTAATCCATCCGGAGCATTGCAACCTCTTGGCGGGCCACTGGGTACTACTGTGCCTAACCCTAATCTCAGACCAATGACAGTTACAGAAACCGAAATTGGTCTTGAGTTAAAAATGTTTAAGAATCGGGTGAATATTGACCTGGCCGCATATAAAAAGATAACTACCGACCAAATAGTACAAGCACAGATATCTGATGGTTCAGGTTTTGTTGATACCAGAATTAACAGCGGCAAAAGCGAGAATCGTGGCATAGAAATATTGCTTAACCTTATACCATTCCAATCAAAAGATTTTACATGGGATTTCACTTGGAACAATGCTTATAACAAAACCAAAGTCCTCAGCTTACTTACCAATAAACCCGGCGAAAGAATTACAGTTGCTACTCAGGTGTTCGGCAACCAGGGAGAGCTAAGACAAGTAGTAGGCATGGAAGTGGGTCAAATTGCAGCTTATGGCTTTTTAAGGGATGCAAAAGGAAACAAAGTCTTTGGCGGCAATGGAATTCCACTGAGAAGTGCTGATTTGATTCTTTTCGGAAGCGCCTTACCAAAATGGGTAGGTGGTTTTCTTAATTCTTTTACCTACAAAGGGATCAACTTTTCTTTCCTGATCGATTATAAACTGGGAAATAAAATGCTTTCCGGTACAAACTTCAATGCGATAAGGCATGGCTTGCATAAAAAGACGTTAGAAGGAAGAGATAACGGCATAATTGGACAAGGAGTAAATCAGGCGGGAGCAGTAAATAATGTAAAAGTTTTTCCCGTGGATCCATATTGGGGATACCTCCGTTCGCAAGGGATGATGGAAGAAGTTATTTATAATGGCGGTTATTGGAAACTCCGGCAGATCACACTTGGCTATGACTTTACAAAATATCTTCCCGGAAAGTGGCCAATAAAAGGTGTAAAGCTTAGCCTTGTTGCCAATAATGTAGCAATGCTCAAAAAATGGGTTGATAACATAGATCCGGAATCATTCGGATACAGTTCTGATAACCTTATAGGATTGGAATCAACAGGCGTTCCAACTACAAGAGGGATTGGTTTTAATCTGAATGTTAAATTTTAACGCAATTAATCATGAAACAAATAATTAAATATAGTTTCTTCTTGACCATTGTACTGTTTGCAGCATCTTGTGATAAAGGCTTTGATGATTTGAACACAAACAAGGTCAATCCAACAGCAATAGATCCGCTTTACCAATTAAATAATGCGGTGGTTAACGCTGCCTTCCCCGCAAGTACGGCGCTCGCATATGATATGGGTGTTGTCCAACAAATTATTTCTCCAAATAATGGCGTATTAAATGGAGCAAATTTTAATTCTGATAACAGGGGAAACACACAAGTTATATGGCAAAACTATTATCGTAATGTGATCAGAAATACGAACGATGTTATTGTAAAAACCAAGAGTGATGCAGGCAGAGCAAATTTGTATCAAATGGCCCGCATTTTCCAGGCTTATGCGTATATGGTTCTTACTGATGAATACGGTGATATACCTTATACAGAAGGAGGCAAAGGATATACTGATCAAAACTTTTTTCCTGTTTATGATGCGCAGCAATCAATCTATACAGACATCATTAAAGAGTTAGGCGAAGCGGCAACTGCGCTAAATGCTGGCGGCAAAATCGAGACAGGAGATATTTTGTATGGTGGAGCTGTTGCTCAATGGAAAAAATTCGCTTATTCACTACTGTTACGTGCCGGAATGCGGCTTAGTAAAGCAGACGCTGCGAAAGCCCAATCAACTGTCCAGGCAGCTTTCTCGGGTGGAGTTATTCTTCTCAATGCTGATAATGCACTGATCAGGCATGATGCTAATTATACAAATCCGATCGGTGGTACACTCAACTCTACAGAGGCTGCTAATTTTTATCTTACTAAACCATTTATTGATTCGCTTAAAAATAGAAATGATCCACGATTGCCGGCTATTGCTGTTCGCTATGTAGGAGCAACGTCCGGAGCAACACAAACAACAGCATCCCGCACGACCGATCCCAGCTTCCAGGTTGGATTGCCATTGGGATTTGACAATAATGGGGCAAATGCTTATGCCGTTTCTATAGGGCTCAAAAGTTTTTATGATTTTAGCCAGGCGGATCGTACACGTATCGTAAAACTAACCGCTCCCTGTTTCCTCGTTACTGCAGCACAAACGCAATTATTATTGGCAGAAGCAAGACAAAGAGGATGGATAACAGCAGGTACAGTGCAGGGTTATTATGATGCCGGAGTAACACTTCATATGCAACAGATGGCGAGTTATGATGCTGGTTCTGCTATTGGTGCTGGTGACATTGCAACTTATTTAACCAATAATCCATTTGATCCTGCAAGGGCACTGGAACAAATCGGAACACAATATTGGATCGCTTCATTTTTAAACGGACCTGAAGCATTTGCAAATTACAGGCGTACAGGATTTCCTGCATTAGCACCAAACCCTTACCCCGGAAAGGAAGTTGCTTTTATCTACAGACTTACTTATCCAAACTCCGAGCAATCAGTTAATACAACAAATTTTAATGCAGCAATTTCAAGACAGGGACCCGATAAATTGGATACAAAGATTTGGTGGAATAAATAAAAATTTTTCTCATGCAAGCAGAACAGTAGTAGGTTAACCCTTGTTTTTTTACAAGGGTTTTTTTGACAAGGCAGATAATCAGTAATACGGAAATATTTTTTTATGTTCCATTCATCTAGAATCATAGTTTTAAATAACCCAAAGAATTATTTAGAGGGTTGATCAAACTTAGACCCGTAATTGTTATGATTTAACTGAACATTTATTTTTACATAAATGAAAACGAATAAAAAATTAAGAAGCCAGGATTGGTTCGGAAGAAAAGATAAGGACGGGATCATTTATCGCAGTTGGATGAAGAACCAGGGCATGCCTCCTGATCATTTTGACGGGCGACCTGTTATAGGCATTTGCAATACGTTTAGCGAACTGACCCCATGCAATGCACATTTACGTGAACATGCTGAGAGTGTAAAACGTGGTGTGCTCGAAGCCGGTGGATTTCCTGTTGAATTTCCGATCATGAGCTTGGGTGAAACATTGTTGAAACCTACAGCAATGTTGTTTCGCAATTTGGCAAGTATGGATGCTGAAGAATCTATTCGTGGCAATCCAATTGATGGTGTAGTGTTGTTAACCGGTTGCGATAAAACAACTCCTTCAACAGTGATGGGTGCGGCGAGTGTTGGTTTGCCGACAATTGTTGTACCTGGTGGACCAATGTTAAATGGAAGGTATAAAGGACAAACTATCGGAAGCGGGACACATGTCTGGAAGTTTGATGAAGATATGAAGACCGGGAAGATGACGCAGGAAGATTGTGAGTTTGCAGAGAGTTGTATGAGCCGCAGCATTGGTCATTGTATGACGATGGGCACAGCAAGTACTATGGCATGTATGGTGGAATCATTAGGATTGACATTGAGTGGGGCAGCGGCAATCCCTGCTGCCGATTCAAGAAAAAAAGTAATGGCGCAATTGAGTGGGAGAAGAATTGTGCAAATGGTGAAAGATGATTTAACGATCGATAAGGTTCTTACAAGAGAAGCTTTTGAAAATTCTATAATGGTAAATGCTGCTGTTGGTGGATCTTCCAATTTTATTATTCATTTGTTAGCGATCGCAGGAAGAATTGGAGTGAAGCTGGAATTAGAAGAGTTTGATAAGATAGGGAGCTATATTCCTTTATTAGTAAATCTTATGCCATCTGGAAAATTTTTAATGGAAGATTTTTATTATGCAGGGGGCTTGCCGGTTGTTTTAAATGAATTGAAAGATCATTTGCATAAAAATGTGATTACAGTTACAGGAAAAAATCATCATGATAATATCCAGGGAACTACAGAATGTTATAATGAAGAAGTGATCGCTACTTATAATAAACCGTTGATCGCTGAGGCGGGTTGTGTGGTAGTAAAAGGAAATCTTGCATTAAATGGTGCCGTGATGAAACCATCTGCAGCAACTCCTGCATTAATGAAACATAAAGGCCGTGCTGTTGTTTTTGAAAGCATTGAAGATTATCATGCGAGAATTGATGATCCGAACTTAGATATTGATGAGAATTGTGTAATGGTATTAAAATATGTAGGTCCCGTCGGTTACCCGGGCATGCCGGAAGTTGGTAATATGGCATTGCCGAAAAAGATATTGGAAAAGGGAATTAAAGATATGGTTCGGATAAGTGATGGAAGAATGAGCGGCACAGCTTACGGCACTACAATATTACATGTATCACCCGAATCAGCGATCGGTGGAAATCTTGCATTAGTGCAAAACGGTGATATGATCGAATTGGATGTTGAACAAAGAAAAATTCATTTGGATGTTTCGGATGCGGAATTAGAAAAGCGAAGAGCTAAATGGACGCCACCGAAACCTGCAGCAGAAAGAGGTTATGTCAGCATGTATATAAAACATGTGACCGGTGCAGACAAAGGTGCTGACCTGGATTTTTTACAAGGAAGTTCGGGCTCGGTAGTAACAAGAGATTCACACTAAACAAGCAATATGAAAAATCTTTTTATCTTATCCCTTTTTGTGATCATTGCTGCTTGCGGTAATGATCAGGGAAACAAAAAGCCGGAAATGAAATATAAAAACATTGGAACAATTGAGCGGCTTGATCCTGCATTGGATAATATTATTTCAGCAAATGCCCAGCCAGAAATAATTGCCGAAGGTTTTGAGTGGAGTGAGGGGCCTCTGTGGGTTGAACAACACAACATGCTTCTCTTTAGTGACGTTCCAATGAATACAATTTATAAATGGACAGAAGCAAAAGGAAAAGAAGTTTATCTTAAACCTTCCGGTTATACCGGCGCTGAACCATCCGTTTGTAAAGAGCCCGGCAGTAACGGTTTGACATTTGACAAAAATGGAAACCTCGTTTTATGCCAGCATGGTGACAGGAGAATGGGAAGAATGGATGCGCCATTGGATAAACCTGAAGCAAAGTTTATCACTCTTGCGGATAAATATAATGGTAAAAGATTCAACAGTCCGAATGATGCAGTGTTTAATAGTGCAGGTGAATTATTTTTTACCGACCCGCCATATGGATTGCAAACACAGGATGATTCGGATACTAAAAAGGAGATTTCATTTAACGGAGTTTATAAAGTAAAAACAAATGGTGAAGTGGTCTTGTTGGTTGATTCAATAACAAGACCGAATGGCATTGCATTAATGCCCGGTGAAAAAAAGTTGATCGTTGCCTGCTCTGATGGTGCTCATCCTAACTGGTACGTTTTTGATATCACCGGCGATTCACTGACGAACGGAAGAATATTTTACAGCGCCGCCGAAGAAGCTAAAACCATGAAAGGAGTTCCCGATGGTTTTAAGATCGATAAAAATGGAAATGTATTTGCTACTGGCCCCGGCGGGGTTTATATTTTCAACAGTGAAGGAAAAAAACTTGGGCATGTAAAATTAGATAATGCAACAAGTAACATTGCATTTTCGCCCGATGAAAAGACTTTATACATCACAAATGATATGTATGTGCTTCGCCTTATAATGAGAGAATAATTCACGAGCATCATGAAAAAAATATTTTCAGCGTTTCTCTCAATGATTATTACTGTTTCCTGCCCGGCGCAGGATTCACTTTACAAACTTGGTCCTGATTCACAAAGAAAAGAAGGAGTGCCTAAGGGGATTGTTTCAAAGTATGAGTGGCAAAGCAAGTTGTATAATAATTTCCGGGAATACTGGGTATATGTTCCGGCTGAATATGATTCAACTAAACCGGCTGCATTAATGATTTTCCAGGATGGGCATGCTTATTTAAGTGACAGTGGTGACTTTCGGGTTCCTATTGTTTATGATAATCTTATATATCAAAAGAAACTACCTGTTACAATTTGTTTATTTGTAAACCCCGGTCATAGTACGAAAGATTATCCGGAGAACCGTTTCCGTGCAAGTAACCGGTCTGATGAATATGATGTGCTCAATGATAAATACGCAACAATGCTGATCGATGAGATCATTCCTGAATTAAAAAAGAAATACAATATCAGTAGTGATCCAAAGATGCATGGCATTGGGGGTTTATCATCAGGAGCGATCTGTGCATTCACGGCTGCATGGGAGCGAACTGATTATTTTCATAAAGTATTAAGTCATATAGGCAGCTACACAAATATTCGCGGTGGGCATAGTTATCCTTTCATTATCCGAAATCATAAAAAGAAAGACATTAAAATATTTATGCAGGATGGATCAAATGATCTGAATAATGAATTTGGAGATTGGTGGCTGGCCAACCTGCAAATGGAATCAGCGCTGAAATTTAAAGGCTATGATTTTAAATTTGAAAAAGGAGTTGGCACACATAGCGGTAAACATGGCGGCTCTATTTTACCTGAGTCATTAATATGGTTGTGGCGCGATATAAAAATCAAATAACTTTTGCGGTATGAAATTATACAAGACAACGACTGGCATTGTTATAGAAAAAAATAACTCATTTTACCTGGTTCAAAATGAGAACTGGGGTTCATTTATTAATGATGATAAGCTCTCAGAAAAAATTGAGGATCTCCTTCTCGTGTTGAAAAAAAGAGATGAAATGGTTCTTGAAAATTTTTTGCCGCCTATCGGAAGTCAACAGGAACTATGGGCATGTGGGGTTACTTACTTAAGAAGTAAAGTTGGGCGACAGGAAGAAAGTAAAGCTTCCGGCGGAGCAGATTTTTATTCAAAGGTTTATGAAGCAGAAAGACCAGAGGTATTTTTTAAATCGACTCCTCATCGCATTGTTGGGCACAAGGCATTTGTAAGAATAAGAAAAGACTCAACATGGGATGTACCCGAACCTGAATTAACACTGGTTGTTACATCATCAGGGAAAATTATTGGTTATACTATTGGGAATGATATGAGTAGCCGTAGCATTGAAGGTGAGAATCCTTTATATCTTCCGCAAGCAAAAACTTATGATGGTTGTGCGGCATTGGGTCCTTGTATTTATGTTACAGATAAACCGCTTGATAGTAACACCACGATCTCACTTGCCATCAATCGGGATAGCAAAAAAGTATTTGAAGGGTCAATTGCGATCAGCCAGATAAAAAGAACACTACAGGACCTTGTTTCATTTGTTTATCGCGAATGTAGTTTTCCAAATGGCTGTTTAATTATGACTGGCACCGGCATTGTGCCCGGAAGTGATTTTACATTGAAAAGCAGGGATGAAATAAATATTTCAATTGATAATATTGGTACATTGAGCAATACTGTTCAATAAATTTTTATGCAGCTTATCATTATTGTCCTTGCCATCGGGTTACAAATATTTCTTACTTACAAAAAAGTCAGCCCCTTTCTTTCTTTATTGATCGTTGCATTATTAGCAGGTCTTGCATTCGGTATGCAACCTGATGCATTATTAAAGGCAGTTAAAGCCGGCGTAGGAAGTACACTCGGCGATGTGATATTGATCATTTGTCTCGGCGCTATTCTTGGAAAAATTTTAGAGCTTAGCGGTGCAGCAACTCAGATCGCCAACACACTTATTGGCTCTTTTGGAATAAAGAATATTCAATGGGCTGTATTGCTCACTGGGTTTTTAGTGGGCATACCATTATTTTATAATGCAGGCTTTATCATTCTTGTTCCGTTGATCTTCTCCATTGCA